>NZ_JBVFVY010000009.1:0-86415 GCF_055522295.1 Micrococcus sp. CS26 | reverse complement strand
CGCCGCGCCCAAGCCGGGTGCCTCCGCGCCCAAGCCGGGCGCCCCGCGTCCCGGCAACAACCCGTTCAGCCCCAAGGGCGGCTCCGCCGGGCCTCGCCCGGGCGCCCGCCCGGGCGGCCGTGGCGGTGCTCCGCGTCCGGGCAACAACCCGTTCGCCCCCTCGCAGGGCATGCGCTCCGGTCGTGAGGACCGCGCGCCTCGTCCGGGCGGCCCCCGTCCGCCGGCCGGTGCCGGCGGTCCCCGTCCGGGCGGTCCGCGCCCGGCCGCGGGCGCCGGCGGTCCCCGCCCCGGTGGGCCGCGTCCGAACCCGGGCATGATGCCCAAGCAGATCACCCCGGCCCCGCAGCCGGCCCGCGGCCGTGGCCGTCCGGGCGGCGGCCCCGGTGGCGGCCCGGGTCGTCCCGGCGGCCCGGGCGGCCGTGGCGGTCGCGGCAACGCCCAGGGCGCCTTCGGGCGCGGCGGCGGCCCGCGCAAGGGACGCAAGTCGAAGCGCGCGAAGCGCCAGGAGTTCGAGCAGCAGCACACGCGTGAGATCGGCGGCGTCAAGGTCCCCAAGGGTGACGGCACCACCGTTCTGCGCCTGCGCCGCGGCGCGTCCCTGGCCGACTTCGCCGAGAAGATCCGCGCCGACGTCGCCGACCTGGTGAAGGTGCTCTTCACCCTCGGCGAGATGGCCTCGGCCAACCAGTCCCTCGACGAGGAGACCTTCCAGCTGCTCGGCGACGAGCTGGGCTACAAGGTCCAGATCGTGTCCCCGGAGGACGAGGACAAGGAGCTGCTGGAGGCCTTCGACATCGACCTCGAGGCCGAGGCGGCCAACGAGGACGAGGCCGACCTCGAGCCGCGCCCCGCGGTCGTCACCGTCATGGGCCACGTGGACCACGGCAAGACGCGTCTGCTGGACGCCATCCGCTCCTCGAACGTCATCGAGGGCGAGGCCGGCGGCATCACGCAGCACATCGGCGCCTACCAGGTGCCCGTGGAGCACGAGGGCGAGCAGCGTCGCCTCACCTTCATCGACACCCCGGGTCACGAGGCGTTCACCGCCATGCGTGCCCGCGGTGCGAAGGTCACCGACATCGCCGTGCTGGTGGTGGCGGCCGACGACGGCGTCATGCCGCAGACCGTCGAGGCGCTCAACCACGCCCAGTCGGCCGGCGTGCCGATCGTGGTGGCGGTCAACAAGATCGACAAGGACACCGCCGCCCCGGACAAGATCCGCGGTCAGCTCACCGAGTACGGCCTCGTGCCCGAGGAGTACGGCGGCGACACGATGTTCGTGGACGTCTCCGCGCGCAACAACATCAACATCGACCAGCTGCTCGAGGCGATCCTGCTCACCGCGGACGCCGCCCTCGAGCTCACGGCGAACCCGCACAAGGCCGCCCGCGGCGTGGCCATCGAGGCCAACCTCGACAAGGGCCGCGGCGCCGTCGTCACCGTGCTGGTGCAGACCGGCACGCTGCGCGTGGGCGACACCATGGTGGTGGGCTCCGCCCACGGCCGTGTGCGCGCCATGTTCGACGAGAACGGCAACGCCGTGGAGGCGGCCGATCCGTCGCGTCCCGTCCAGGTGCTCGGCCTGTCCGCGGTGCCGCGTGCCGGCGACTCGTTCCTCGTCACCGACGACGAGCGCACCGCCCGCCAGATCGCGGAGAAGCGCGAGGCCGCGGACCGCAACGCCCAGCTGGCCAAGCGCCGCAAGCGCATCACCCTGGAGGACTTCGACCAGGCCGTGGCCGAGGGCAAGCTGGACACGCTCAACCTCATCATCAAGGGCGACGCGTCCGGTGCCGTCGAGGCGCTCGAGGACTCGCTGCTCAAGATCGAGGTCGGCGAGGACGAGGTGCAGCTGCGCGTCATCCACCGCGGCGTCGGCGCCATCACGCAGAATGACGTGAACCTGGCGACCGTGGACAACGCCATCATCATCGGCTTCAACGTGCGCCCCGCCGAGCGGGTCGCCGACCTGGCCGACCGCGAGGGCGTGGACATGCGCTTCTACAGCGTGATCTACGACGCGATCGATGACATCGAGAACGCGCTCAAGGGCATGCTGAAGCCGGAGTACGAGGAGGTCGAGCTCGGCTCGGCCGAGGTCCGCGAGGTGTTCCGCTCCTCCAAGTGGGGCAACATCGCCGGTTCGCTCGTGCGCTCGGGCCTCATCCGCCGCAACGCCCAGGCCCGCCTGGTGCGCGACGGCGTGGTGGTCTCCGATCACCTCAAGATCGAGTCGCTGCGCCGCTTCAAGGACGACGCCACGGAGGTCCGCGAGGGCTACGAGTGCGGCATCGGCCTGGGCAGCTTCAACGACCTCAAGGAGGGCGACGTGATCGAGACCTTCGAGATGCAGGAGAAGCCGCGCGTCTGACGGCCGGGGCGGGGGCCCGCACGGGCCCCCGCCCTCCGCGTCCCACCCTCTGAACCATCACCACCGGAAGGAACCGCACCATGGCCGATCCGGCACGCGCCGGCCGCCTGGCCCAGCGCATCAAGGTCCTCGTGGCCGAGGCGCTGCGCCGCGGCGTCAAGGACGACCGCGTGGAGCCCGTCACCGTGACGGAGGTCCGCGTGACCAACGACCTGCAGCACGCCACCGTCTACTACACCGTCCTGGGCGACGAGGCCACGGTGGCCGCCGCCCACGAGGGCATCCAGGACAACCGCGGCATCCTGCGCCGCGAGGTGGGCCGCGGGCTCACCATCCGCCTGGTGCCCACGCTCGAGTTCGTGGCGGACACCGTCCCCGAGGCGGCCGCACACCTGGAGGACGTCCTCCGCGCGGCCAAGGAGCGGGACGCCGAGCTGGCGAAGGCGCGCGAGGGCGCGTCGTACGCCGGTGACGCGGACCCGTACCGCAGCGCGGAGCCGGACGCCGACGCCGACGACGCCCCGCGCGCCTGAGGCCCGCGGCACGGTGAGCGCTCGCAGCACCGGGGGACAGGCCCCCGACGCGCCGGGAACGGAGGCGTCGGGGGTCGTCCTCGTGGACAAGCCGCAGGGGTGGACCTCGCACGACGTCGTCGGGCGGGTCCGCCGGCTGGCGGGCACCCGCAAGGTGGGCCACGCCGGCACCCTGGACCCCATGGCCACGGGCCTGCTCGTGGTCGGCGTCAACAAGGCCACGCGCCTGCTGACCGCCATCACGGGCACGGACAAGACGTACACGGCCACGATCCGCCTCGGGCAGTCGACCGTCACGGACGACGCCGAGGGCGAGGTCGTGCAGACCCGGCTGGCCAACGCCGTCACGCCCGAGCGCGTCGCCGAGCAGGTCGCCGCCCTCACGGGCGAGATCCTGCAGGCGCCCTCGGCCGTCTCCGCCGTCAAGGTGGCGGGCCGGCGCGCCTACGACCGCGTCCGAGCGGGTGAGGACGTCACCCTCGACGCCCGCCCCGTCACCGTGCACGAGTTCACGGTGCACGAGCTGCGCCGGCTCGACGGCGGCCGGCTGGTCGACCTCGACGTCACCGTGCGCTGCTCGTCCGGGACCTACATCCGGGCGCTCGCCCGCGACCTGGGCGAGGCCCTCGAGACCGGCGGTCACCTGACGGCGCTGCGCCGCACCGCCGTCGGCCCGTTCGACGTGGCCGACGCGCTCTCGCTCGAGGCCCTCGCGGAGCGGTTCGCGATGACCGAGCTCTCCAAGGCCGCCGCCGGGCTCTTCCCGGTGCGCGAGCTGACGGAGCACGAGGCCCACGAGCTCGCCTTCGGGCGGGTCGTGGCGCCCACCGGCACGGGTGAGACGCTCGTCGCCGGGCGCGCGCCGGACGGCCGCGTCATCGCCCTCGTCTCCGACGTGCGCCGCCGCGGCGCCGACGTCGCCAAGCCCCAGCTCGTGTTCGCCCCGGCCGAGGGGCCGGGACAGGGAAGGACCGCATGATCCTCGACGCCTGGTTCTGGACGGGACTGGTGATCGGTGCCGTCTCGTTCGTCGTCTGCGTGGTGATGACGGCGATCCGCCGCCACCCCGCGGACGCCTCGATCCTCTCGGTGGCCGCCGTCGAGCTGTTCACGCTCGTCTATGCGGCGGCCGCCGCCGTCCGCCAGCTCGGCGGGGACACCCTGAACGGCCCCGGCTGGGAGTTCTGGGGCTACATCCTCACCGCCCTGATCGTGCCGGTGATCGCCGTGGGCTGGGCCGTCACGGACAAGACCCGGTGGTCCAACCTCGTGCTGGCCGTGGTCGGGCCCACGATCGCCGTGATGCTGCATCGCATGCAGGTCATCTGGTTCGGGCAGTGGTGAGGAGGATGGACATGGCACCCAGCGACGGCGCCCCCGCGCGCAACCAGGGTCTCGGCCGGATCATCGTCATGGTCTACGCGGTGTTCGCCCTCTCCGCGAGCGCGCGCAGCCTCTTCCAGATCCTCACGCAGTTCGACGCCGCCCCCGTGGCGTACACGCTCTCCGCGGTCGCGGCGGTCGTGTACATCGTGGCGACGTTCGCGCTCGCCCGCTCCGGCGCGCGCGCCTGGGCCGTGGCGCTGGGCGCCGTGCTCGTGGAGCTGGCCGGCGTGGTGGGCGTGGGCCTGTGGACCGTCCTGGATCCGGGGATGTTCGCCCACGACACCGTGTGGTCCCGGTTCGGCGCGGGCTACGGCTATGTGCCGCTCGTGCTGCCGGTGGTCGGCCTGATCTGGCTGCTGACGCACCGCCCCGCCCGCCCGGCCGAGGCGGGGGCGCTCTGATGCGGGTCTGGAACAGCCTGGACGAGGTCCCCACGGACCTGCCGCGCACCGTGGTCACCCTGGGCAACTTCGACGGCGTGCACCGCGGCCACCGGGAGGTGCTGCGCCGGGTCGTCGAGCTGGCGCGGGCCCGCGACGCCCTGGCCGTGGCCGTGACCTTCACCCCGCACCCGCGCGCCGTGCACCAGCCCGAGGTGCCCCACGTGGACATCATCAGCCCCGAGCAGCGGGTCGTCCTCCTGGAGGAGGCGGGTCTGGACGCGGTGCTCCTGCAGCGGTACACCCTCGAGTTCGCGGACCAGTCCCCGGAGGAGTTCGTCCGCGGCATGCTCGTGCACGGGCTGCATGCCGCCGTCGTGGTCGTGGGGCACGACGTGCGCTTCGGCCGGGGCAACACCGGCGACGTCGCGGAGATGGTGCGCCTGGGGGCCCGCTACGGCTTCGAGGTCGAGGCCGTCGAGGAGTTCCCCGCCGAGCACGGGGCCGAGCCGGAGCGCCGTTGCTCCTCGACGTGGGTGCGCGAGGCCCTGGCCGCGGGCGACGTCGCTCAGGCCGCGGCCGTGCTCGGCCGGCACCACGTGCTCGCCGGCGAGGTGGTGCACGGGTTCGCGCGCGGCCGCGAGCTCGGCTTCCCCACGGCGAACCTCGAGACGGATGTGCAGGGCATGATCCCGGCCGACGGCGTCTACGCCGGTTGGGTGCACGACGCGCACGGCGGCGTGTGGCCGGCCGCGATCTCCATCGGCTCGAACCCCACGTTCGAGGACGTCTCCCGCGTGGTGGAGGCGCACGTGATCGACCGCCATGACGAGCGGGTGGAGGACTTCGACCTGTACGGCCAGCACATCGAGGTCGAGTTCGTGGCCCGGCTGCGCGGGATGGTCGCCTACGAGGGCGTCGAGAAGCTCGTGGCGCAGATCACGCAGGACGTGGACGAGGCCCGGGCGATCCTGGCCACGACCCCCTCCGACCGGTGAGCGCCCCGGAGCCGGGCGCTTCCCCCGCTGTGCCGAACCTGCCGGGGCGCCCGGCCCGGGCCCGTCGGGCCGGGCCCAACCCCTTCGAGACCGGCGGGGAGCACTACGACGCCGTCCGCCCCTCCTACCCGGCCGCCGTGGTGGACCGCGTCCTGGCGGGCATCGCCGACGGCGCGGAGGTGGTGGAGCTCGGGGCCGGGACGGGACTGTTCACCCGGCTGCTCGCGGCCCGCCCGGCGGACCGGGTGCGGACGGTGACGGCCCTCGAGCCGTCGGCGTCGATGCGCGCCGTCCTGGAACGCGAGGTCGCGGCCGGCACGGGCGGGCGGGTGCGCGCCGTGCCGGGCACGGGCGAGGCCACGGGCCTGCCGGCGGCGAGCGCCGACGCCGTGGTGGCGGCCCAGGCATGGCACTGGATGGACCCGGCCGCGGCGAGCGCGGAGGCCGCACGGGTGCTGCGCCCGGGTGGGCGCCTGGCCGCGGTGTGGAACCAGCTCGACACGGCGGTGCCGTGGGTGCACCGTCTCACCCGGATCATGCACGCCGGGGACGTGCACGCCGCCCGGCCGGAGCAGCGCCGGTTCGCCGCCCCGTTCGGGGCGGAGGAGCACGCGCGCTGGGCGTGGACGCAGCCCATGACCGCGGCGGGGCTGCACGGACTCATGGCCTCGCGCTCGTACTGGCTGCGCGCGGACGAGCGGATCCGGTCCCGGATGACGGCCAACCTCGACTGGTACCTGCACGAGCACCTGGGCCATGCGGCGGACGCGGTCCTGCAGGTGCCCTACGTGACGGTGGCCTGGTGGGCGGCGCCGGTCAGGGGCGGGCGCCCACGGTGACCGGGACCGTCCGGGCGATCCCGGCCCGCCGCGCCTGCCAGAGCAGCAGCGCCGTGGCCACCGCGACCACCGCCACCGAGAGCAGCGTGGCCGCCGGGGAGCCGGCGGTCTCCGCGCCCACGTAGCTGTCCTCGACGGTGCCCACGAGCGTGCCGACGGCGATGATCACCACGTTGTTGACCACGTGGAGGGCGACGGCGGCCTCGAGCCCGCCCGTGCGCCACGTGAGCAGGACGGCGGCGACGGCGAACGCGGCGAGGTCCAGCAGGATCCACGGGTCGAGCGAGCCGTGGGCGAGCGAGAAGGTCGCCGCCGAGAGCACCGCGGTGACCGCGGCGGCCACGACCGGCCGGCGGATCCACGTGCCGACGGCCAGCAGCAGCCACCCGCGGAACAGGTACTCCTCGCCCGCGGCCTGGAACGGGGTGAGCACGAACGCCATGACGAGCAGCCAGACCCAGTCCTGCGCGCGCGGGGCCGTGGGGGCGCCGTCGAGGGCCCACGCGCCCAGCACGTAGGCGAGGAACAGCGGCGTCAGCACGACGACGCAGCGCGCCAGCCAGCGCCAGCGCACGCGGCCCTCGACCGAGTGGACGAAGCGGGCGGCGACGGGGTGGCCCAGCGCCACGGCCAGCAGCGCGACCCCGATCAGCGCGGCGAGCAGGAGGTTGTTCAGCAGCACCATGGGCGCGGAGTACAGGTCGAGGTCGGTCACGTCCGTCGGGTCGGCCGCGCCGAGCAGCGCGGGCCCGGACGTGGCGATCAGGGCGAGAGCGCCCAGCACGCCCCCGAGCACGAGGAGGCCCACCAGGCCGGCCAGCACGAGGCCGAAGGACGCGAGCGGGTTCCACCATCGGGCCCGCGGCGTGCGCAGCAGCGCGGGGTAGCCGTGGCCGATCAGCGGCAGATCCAGGGGCGGCGCGGGCGGCCGGAGGGGGAACGACGACGGGGCCGGGGAGTGGGGGACCGGTGGGGTGCTCACCGGGCCAGGGTAGGCGATGCGGTAGACTCGACCCTCGGCCTCCCTGCAGTCCGCGGTGGGGTGGGCCCCGCGTCGTCCGCCCCGGCGGGGCGCGGCCCGTGTTCGCGGTACCGAAGTGAAGGAGGCCCACCATGGCCCTGGATCCCGCTGTCAAGCAGCAGATCATCAAGGAGTACGCCACCCACGAGGGCGACACCGGTTCCCCCGAGGTGCAGATCGCGGTCCTGTCCCGCCGCATCAAGGACCTGACCGAGCACCTCAAGGAGCACAAGCACGACCACCACACCCGTCGCGGCCTGATGGCCCTGGTCGGTCGCCGTCGTCGCATGCTCGGCTACCTGCAGAAGGTCGACATCGAGCGCTACCGCGCGCTGATCGAGCGCCTCGGCCTGCGCAAGTGACCTGAGGAGGCGGCGCCGGAGCCCGCGGGAGACCCGCGAGCGCCGGCGCCGCCTTTCGTCTGCCCCCGGACGCACGTAGTGTGTCCCGGGGGAGAGATCGCCGCAGCCTGCGGCACTCCGGCGCGCCATGGCGCGCATCCCCGCATCATCGACACACCCGACGGCTCCGCGCCCATCGCTCGCGGTCCTCGACAGTGGCTCCCGGACCCCGCCGCACGGCGGGATGCCGAGGGCCTCGATCGAAGACCAGGGGGACAGGGACGCCTGCGGCGCCGTCCACCTGAAAGGAGGCCCTCATGGAGGGTCCTGAGATCACCTTCGCCGAGGCCGTCATCGACAACGGCTCGTACGGCAAGCGCACCGTCCGCTTCGAGACCGGGCGCCTCGCCCAGCAGGCCGCCGGCGCCGCCATGGTCTACATCGACGAGGAGACGTCGATGCTGTCCGCCACCACCGTCGGCAAGTCGCCCCGCGAGGGCTTCGACTTCTTCCCGCTGACCGTGGACGTCGAGGAGCGCATGTACGCCGCGGGCCGCATCCCCGGCTCGTTCTTCCGCCGCGAGGGCCGCCCGTCCACGGACGCGATCCTCACCTGCCGCCTGATCGACCGCCCGCTGCGCCCGGCGTTCGTCAAGGGCATCCGCAACGAGGTCCAGGTCGTCGTGACCGTCACCTCGATCGCCCCGGACGAGATCTACGACACGGTGGCCATCAACGCCGCCTCCCTGTCCACGCAGCTGTCCGGCCTGCCGTTCTCCGGTCCCATCGGCGGCGTGCGCATGGCCCTCATGGACGACGGCTCCGGCACGCGCCAGTGGGTCGCGTTCCCGAAGCACTCCCAGCTCGAGGGCGCCGTGTTCAACATGGCCGTGGCCGGCCGTGTGGTGGGCGACGACGTCGCCATCATGATGGTCGAGGCCGAGGCGACCCCGGACTCCTGGACCCTGGTCAAGGAGCGCGGCGCGCAGGCGCCCACCGAGGAGATCGTGGCCGAGGGCCTCGAGGCCGCCAAGCCCTTCATCCGCGCCCTGTGCGAGGCCCAGGCCGACCTGGTCAAGCGCGCCGGCAAGGACCCGGTGGACGTCCCCGTGTTCCAGGACTACCAGGACGACGCCTACGCCGCCGTCGAGAAGCTCGCCACGGACCGCCTGACCGAGATCTTCTCCATCGGCGACAAGCAGGAGCGCGAGTCGGCCTCGGACGCCTACCTGCTCGAGGTGCTCGAGGAGCTCGCCGGCGAGGGCAAGGACTTCGCCGAGCGCAAGGGCGAGATCGCCAAGGCCTACGGCTCCCTCACCAAGCAGATCGTGCGCCGCCGCATCCTCACCGACCAGGTGCGCATCGACGGCCGCGGCCTGACGGACATCCGCAAGCTGACCGCGGAGGTGGAGGTCCTGCCCCGCGTGCACGGCTCCGCCATCTTCGAGCGCGGCGAGACCCAGATCATGGGCGTCACCACGCTGAACATGCTCAAGATGGAGCAGCAGATCGACTCGTTGGCGCCGGAGACGGCCAAGCGGTACATGCACCACTACAACTTCCCGCCGTACTCCACCGGCGAGACCGGCCGCGTGGGCTCCCCGAAGCGCCGCGAGATCGGCCACGGCGCCCTCGCCGAGCGCGCCCTCGTGCCCGTGCTGCCGGCCCGCGAGGAGTTCCCCTACGCGATCCGCCAGGTCTCCGAGGCCCTCGGCTCCAACGGCTCGACGTCGATGGGCTCCGTCTGCGCCTCCACCCTGTCCCTGCTGAACGCGGGCGTGCCGCTGCGTGCGCCCGTGGCCGGCATCGCCATGGGCCTGGTCTCCGCCGAGGTGGACGGCCAGACCCAGTACGCGGCCCTGACCGACATCCTCGGCGCCGAGGACGCGTTCGGCGACATGGACTTCAAGGTGGCCGGCACCGCGGAGTTCGTCACCGCGATCCAGCTGGACACCAAGCTGGACGGCATCCCGGCCTCCGTGCTGGCCGCCGCCCTGACGCAGGCCCGCGAGGCGCGCCTGCACATCCTGTCCGTGCTGAACGCCGCCATCGACGCCCCGGACGAGATGGCCCCCACCGCCCCGCGGATCATCTCCGTGCGCATCCCGGTGGACAAGATCGGCGCGGTCATCGGCCCCAAGGGCGCCATGATCAACCAGATCCAGGACGACACGGGCGCGGACATCACCATCGAGGACGACGGCACCGTGCTGATCGGCGCCACTGACGGCGCCTCGGCCGAGGCCGCGCGCTCCGCGGTGAACGCGATCGCCAACCCGCAGGTCCCCGAGGTCGGTGAGCGCTACCTCGGCACCGTGGTGAAGCTGACCACGTTCGGCGGGTTCGTCTCGCTCACCCCGGGCAAGGACGGCCTGCTGCACATCTCCGAGCTGCGCAAGCTCAACGAGGGCAAGCGCGTGGACGACGTCGAGGACGTGCTCGGCGTGGGCCAGAAGGTCCAGGTCGAGATCACCAAGATCGACGACCGCGGCAAGCTCTCCCTCTCCCCGGTGGTGGCGGAGTCCGACGCCGTGGCCGAGACCGCGGACGCGATCGAGTCCTCGCAGACCGAGGCGTGATCCGCCCCGGCCGGGCACGCCCGGCCCGGTGACCACGACGGCGCCGCACCCTCCCCGCGAGTGGTGCGGCGCCGTCGTCGCGCATGGGCGAGAATGGCCGTCATGAGTGTTCACCGTGAGATCCCCCTGGACTTCGACGGCGTGCTGGCGGACGAGGGCAACGGTTCCGTGGTGCGCCGCTCCGTGCTGCCCGGCGGCGTCCGCGTGCTCACCGAGGCCATGCCGGACCAGCGCTCGGTGACCATCGGCTACTGGGTGGCCGTGGGGTCCCGTGACGAGTCGCCCGAGGGCTACGGCGCCACGCACTTCCTCGAGCACCTGCTCTTCAAGGGCACGCCCACGCGCACCGCGATGGACATCGCGGCCGCCTTCGACCGCGTGGGCGGGGAGTCCAACGCCGGCACGGCCAAGGAGTCCACCGTCTACCACGCCCGCGTGCTGGACGAGGACCTGCCGATGGCCGTGGAGGTCCTCACGGACATGCTCACCTCCTCCCTGATCGACCCGGACGAGCTCAAGACCGAGCGCGGCGTGATCCTCGAGGAGCTCGCCATGGACGCGGACGACCCCGTGGACGTGGCCCACGAGAAGCTCGCCGAGGTCATGCTGGACGGCCACCCCCTCGGCCGGCCGATCGGCGGCACGCCCGAGACGATCCGGGCCGTCACCCGCGACCATGTGGTCGGGCACTACACGCACTGGTACCGCCCGGACGAGCTCGTCGTCACCGCCGCCGGCCACCTCGACCACGACGAGGTCTGCCGCCTCGTCCTCGCCGCCCTGCGCGCCTCGGGCTGGGAGCTCACCCCGGGAGCCCTGCCCGCCCCGCGCCGTGCCGTGGACACCGCCGGGGCCGCGGCCTCGCGGGTGCGGACCGGCACGCACACCGTCACCAAGGCGGTCGAGCAGGCCAACGTCCTCGTCGGCGGCCGCTCGCTGTCCACCACGGACCCGGACCGCTTCGCCCTGGGCGTCATGCAGTCCGTCCTGGGCGGGGGCATGTCCTCGCGGCTGTTCCAGGAGATCCGCGAGCGCCGCGGCCTGGCCTACAACACCTACTCGTTCTCCGCCGGGTACTCCGACGCCGGCTACTGGGGCCTGTACGCGGGCTGCCAGCCGGACCGGGTGGACGAGGTGGCCGCGCTGATGGAGGCCGAGCTGGACCGGATGGCCGAGGCCGACGTCACCGGGGAGGAGCTCGCGCGCGCCCACGGGCAGATCTGCGGCGGCACCGTGCTGGGCATGGAGTCCACGGGCGCCCGCATGTCCCGGCTGGGACGGGCCGAGCTGGTCACGGGGGAGTACGTGGACCTGGCGGCCTCCCTCGCCCGGGTCCGCGAGGTCGACGCCGGCCAGGTCCGGGCCGTGGCCGCGCGCCTGGCCGCGGGGGACCGGGCGCGCGTCGTCGTCGCCCCGGCCTGACCTCGGCCACGGCCGCCGGGGCGGGCCGCGTAGGCTGGAGGCCATGACCGAGACCCGCACCCCCTCCGCCGTGTCCGCTCCCGACGACGTCCCGCGCGTCGCGATCCTGGGCGCCCGTGGCCGCATGGGCCGCCACGCGGTGCCCGCGGTGCGAGCGGCCGAGGGGCTGAAGCTCGTGGCCGAGCTCGGCTCGCAGGACCGCCTGGACGCGGTGCTCGACGCCGGCGCCACGCACGTCCTGGACCTCACGGTGCCGGACGCCTCGCCTGAGAACGTGGCCTTCGCCGTGGAGCACGGGCTGCACACCGTGGTCGGCACGTCGGGCTGGGTGCCCGAGCGCCGCGAGCGCCTCGGGGCGCAGCTGGCTGAGCACCCGGGGGTGGGCGTGCTGATCGCCCCGAACTTCTCGGTCGGCTCGGTGCTGGCCTCGGCGTTCGCCGCGCAGGCGGCGCGGTACTTCGAGTCCGTCGAGCTCGTCGAGCTGCACCACCCGGACAAGGTGGACGCCCCGTCGGGCACGGCCGTGCGGACCGCCGAGCTCATCGGCGCGGCCCGGGACGCGGCCGGCGTGCCCATCTCCCCGGACGCCACCGAGCATGACCCGGACGGCGCGCGCGGCGCCGTCGTCCACGGCGTGCACGTGCACGCGGTGCGCCTGCGTGGCCTGGAGGCGCACCAGGAGGTGCTGCTGGGCGGGCCGGGTGAGCAGCTCGTGGTCCGGCACGACGCATTCGACCGCGGCGCCTACATGCCCGGCGTCGTCCTCGGCCTGCGGACCGTGGCCTCCCGCCCGGGTCTGACCTACGGACTGGATGGATACCTGGACCTTGGCTGAGCCCTCCCGCATCCCCGACGACGGCGCCGTGGGCCCGACCGTGCCCGCCGCCCGTGCCCGCCGCTCGACCGTGATGAGCAAGGTGTGGGTCGGCTTCGTGTCCCTGCTCGTGCTGCTGTTCGCCGGGTTCGCCCTCAACGCGTCCGTCGCGCTGGTGCGCGCCCCGCAGCCGCTGGCCAAGGCGATCGGCGTGGGCGTCATCCTCGTGGTGCTGGTGACCGTGGCCGTCCTGGCCCGCGAGGTGTGGTTCGGGCGCCAGACCGAACGCCTGGCCGACCAGCTCGAGGCCGAGGGCGGGCTGCCGGAGGACGACCTGCCGCGCTCGCCCGGCGGCCGGATCGACCGGGAGGCCGCCGACGCCCAGTTCGACCTGTACCGCGTGGAGGCCGAGGCCGCACCGCGCGACTGGCGCGCCCGCTACCGCCTCGCCCTGGCCTACGACGCCTCGGGCGACCGCCGCCGCGCCCGCGAGGCGGCCCGGGAGGCCGTCCGCCTGCACCGCGCCGGCTGACGCGGCCCACGCCTCGCTCAACGCCCTGCGACGGCCCGTTCCCCACCCGCCCGGGAGAGCCGGGCCATCACGGCTTCGAGCGGACCCCGTCGGCCGCTGAGCTCGGCGGCCAGCCCGGCCGCGAGGCTCAGCACGACGAGGGCGGCGAGCAGTGCCCCGTCGGCCGGGTCGAGTCCGGTCGCGTCCACGAGCGCGAGCACCACGAGGTGCCCCACGTAGAGCGTGAGCGGGATGCGCCCCGCACCCACGAGCGGGCGCAGCGCGGCGTGCCCGACCAGCGGCCGGGCCAGCAGGCAGGCGCCCAGCACGGCGCAGGCCCAGCCCGCCGCAAGCACGGCGGCCACCACGGACCCGGAGTGCGGGGTCGGCAGGGCGAGCCACAGCGGATCCGGGATCAGCAGCGCGAGCCGCGGCTCGCCCGTGCGCAGCGTGAGCGCCGTCTCGACCGGGTCCGTGCCGATCGCCGCGGCGACCCGCCCGACCGTGCCCGGAGCCCGCAGCACCGCCGCACCGACGACGCCGGCCGCCGCCCACGCCGCGGCCCCGCCGCCGAGGATCCCGGCGGCCACGCGGGGCCGGTCCAGCGGCAGCCGCCCCAGGGCCAGCCCCAGCACGAGGAACGCGCCCCAGGACAGGACGGGGTAGTAGCCCGTGAGCGTCAGATCGGCCAGCAGCAGCCCGGGACGCAGCAGGTCCGCGGGGCCGGGGGAGAGCCAGAGCCGCCCGCCCACGAAGAACTCCTGGCGCCCCACGACGGCCTGCACGGCCGCGACCACCGCGAACACCAGCACCGGCCCGAGCACGAGCCACGCCCCCGCGATCACCCCCAGGGTGCGGGCACGCAGGCCCAGCAGGGGCAGCGCGAGCAGGAAGAGCAGGGCGTAGTGGCACAGGATCACGGCCACGGGGACCCCGAGCGTCCCGCACGCGAGCCCGAGCACGAACAGCAGGCCCGCGCGTCGGGCGATCCGGCGGCGCAGCGTCGCGCGCCGGGCCCCCGTGGCCGGCGTCGCGCCCCCCGTGGACAGGGCCAGCCCGACGCCGGCCAGCAGGACGAACAGCACCGAGGCGCGTCCGGCGAAGGACAGGAACGCCGGGTGCGGCGCCCCGTCCGCCGTCGCCGGGTCGAGGACGTGGACGGTGATCATGCCGAGCAGGGCGATTCCGCGGGCCGCGTCGACGCCGGGCAGCCGGCGACGCGCGGGCCGGTCCGGGCGGACGGCGGCGGGGGGCGGGGCGGGACGCAGGGCGGGCTCCTCTCGAGTCGCCGCGCGTCGCGGAGGGGCCACGGACGGCGCGGGCCCCCAGTCTCGCAGGTAGGGTGGGGCCCATGAGTGCCGTCCGTTCCGCCGTCATCCCCTCCGAGCTGCTCTTCGGCACGGTCGTGCCCGCCATGGTCACCCCCATGACGGACGAGGGCGCCGTGGACCTCGAGGCGGCCGCCGCGCTGGCCGAGCACCTGGTGGACCGCGGGGCCGACGGCCTCGTGGTCACCGGCACCACCGGCGAGACCTCCACGCTCACGGACGACGAGAACGTGGCGATGTTCCGCACCGTCGTCGAGGCCGTGGGGGACCGCGCCAGGGTCGTGGCCGGCACCGGCACCAACGACACGGCGCACACCCTCGAGCTGTCCCGCCGCGCGGCCGAGACGGGCGTGGACGGGCTGCTGCTCGTCACCCCGTACTACAACAAGCCCAACCAGGCCGGCATCCGCGCGCACTTCGAGGCCGTGGCCGACGGCGTGGACCTGCCGATCATGCTCTACGACATCCCGGGCCGCTCCGTGATGCCGATCGAGCCCGAGACGATCATCGCGCTCGCGCAGCACCCCAACATCCGTGCGCTCAAGGACGCGAAGGGGGACCTGCAGTCCACCACCACCGTCCTGGCGCACACAGACCTCGACCTCTACTCCGGCGACGACGGCGCGACCCTGCCGCTCATGGCGCTCGGCGCCGTCGGGGTCGTCTCGGTGGCCGCGCACGCGGCCCCCGAGCTGTACCGCCAGCTCGTGGACGCCGTCCACGCCGGCGACCTGGCCGGTGCCCGTGATCACCACTTCGCGCTGGACCCCGTCCAGCGCGGCATCATGACCCACGTCCAGGGCGCGGTGGCCGCGAAGGCCGTCCTCGCCGCCCAGGGCGTCATCCCGTCCGCAGCCGTGCGGCTGCCCCTCGTCCAGGCCACGCCGGACGAGCTCTCCGTCATCCGAGCCGACCTCGCGGAGGCCGGCATCACCTTCTAGAAGGGACCCGTTCCATGACCGCAGGCACCCGCCTGTCCACCCCGCCCAAGCTCAAGCGGGGCACCTGCCGCATCGTCCAGCTGGGCGGCCTCGAGGAGGTCGGCCGCAACATGGTCACCTTCGAGATCGACGGCAAGATCCTCATCGTCGACTGCGGCGTCCTCTTCCCCGAGGAGCACCAGCCCGGCGTCGACCTGATCCTGCCGGACTTCGACTACATCCGGGACCGCGTGGACGACGTCGTCGGCATCGTCCTGACCCACGGCCACGAGGACCACATCGGTGCCGTGCCGTACCTGCTGCGCCTGCGCGACGACATCCCCGTGATCGGCTCCAAGCTGACCCTCGCCCTGATCGAGGCCAAGCTCGAGGAGCACCGGATCAAGCCGCGCACCCGCGTGGTCAAGGAAGACGACATCGTCGAGTTCGGCCCGTTCGAGTGCGAGTTCGTGGCCGTGAACCATTCGATCCCGGACGCGCTCGCCGTCGCCATCCACACGGACGCCGGCACCATCCTGCACACCGGCGACTTCAAGATGGACCAGCTGCCGCTCGACGGCCGCATCACGGACCTGCGCGCCTTCGCCCGTCTCGGCGAGGAGGGCGTGGACCTGTTCATGACCGACTCCACGAACGCCGAGGTCCCGGGGTTCACCACCACGGAGGCGGAGATCGGCCCCACCCTCGAGCGCTACTTCGCCACGGCGAAGCGCCGCATCGTGGTGGCCTCGTTCTCCTCCCACGTGCACCGCGTCCAGCAGGTCCTCGACGCCGCCCACAAGCACGGTCGCAAGGTGGCCTTCGGCGGGCGCTCCATGATCCGCAACATGACCATCGCGGCGAAGCTCGGCTACCTCAACGTGCCGAACGGGATCCTCGTGGACATCCGCAAGGTGGACAAGTACCGCGACGACGAGATCGTGCTCATGGTCACCGGCTCCCAGGGCGAGCCGATGGCGGCCCTGTCCCGCATGGCCAACGGGGACCACCAGGTGCAGCTGGCGGAGGGCGACCTCGTCGTGCTGGCCTCCTCGCTGATCCCGGGCAACGAGAACTCCGTGTTCCGCGTGATCAACGGGCTCATGAAGCTCGGCGCGACCGTGGTGCACAAGGGCATGGCCAAGGTGCACGTCTCCGGCCACGCCTCCGAGGGCGAGCTGCTGTACTGCTACAACATCGTCGAGCCCGAGTTCGTGATGCCGGTGCACGGCGAGACCCGCCACCTGATCGCCAACGGCCGGATCGCGGAGAAGACCGGCGTGCCGGCCGAGAACGTCATCCTCGCCGGCAACGGCACCGTGGTGGACATGACCGACGGCCTCGTGAAGGTCGTCGGCGAGGTGGAGTGCGGCTACGTGTACGTGGACGGCTCCTCCGTGGGCGAGATCTCCGACTCGGACCTCAAGGATCGCCGTGTCCTGGGCGAGGAGGGCTTCATCTCGATCATCACCGTGGTCAACCGGCAGACCGGCGCGATCGTGTCCGGCCCGGACGTCCACGCCCGCGGCGTCGCCGAGGACGAGAAGGTGTTCGAGGAGATCAAGCCGAAGATCGTCCGGGCGCTCGAGGAGGCCGTGCAGTCCAGCAAGGACCACACCGCCCACCAGCTCCAGCAGGTGGTCCGCCGGACCGTCGGCACGTGGGTCAACCGCAAGCTGCGCCGCCGCCCGATGATCATCCCGGTGGTCCTGGAGGCCTGACCCCTCCGGGTCGCCATGCCTGCCGTGTCCGCGGTTCGCGGTAGTTTGGTGGGCATGGCGACCCGTACTTCCCCCACGCGTTCGTCCTCCTCCTCCGCCACGTCCCGCTCCGGCTCCGCCGGACGCCGAGGCTTCGGACGGAAGGGGTCGACCGCGACCGTCCCCGAGGCCGACCTGCCCGCCGCGCCCCTGCGCGCCCTGCATACCCTGTGGATGGGGCTGGCCACGCCGGTCGGTGCCGGCTTCCGCAAGCTCGGCCCGGACGTGCGCATCGACCGCGAGGAACGCCGTGACGGCACCGGCCTGCTCCTGCTGCTGCTCGCCGCGCTGATCGCGGCCGTGGAGTGGTGGGGCCTGCGCGGCACCGCCGTCGGCCGCGTGGTGCACGGGGTGGTGGGCGGCACCGTCGGGTGGTTCGCCCTCCTGGTGCCGATCGCCCTGCTCGTCGTGGCCGTGCGCTGCTTCCGCCACGCCACGGACCATCGCGCCAACGGGCGCATCATCATCGGCCTGCTCATGGCGACCGTCGCCGGCTCCGGCATCGCCCACCTCGTGGGCGGTGTGCCCTCGGCCGCCGAGGCCTTCGAGGACATGCTCGGCGCCGGGGGCATGGTCGGCTACCTGGCGACGGCGCCGCTGGCCTCCCTGCTGACACCCGTGCCCGTCTGGGTCCTCATGATCCTGTTGGCCTTCTTCTCGGTGCTCGTGCTCACCGCGACGCCCGTCGGCTCGATCCCGCAGCGGCTCGCGGGCGGCTACGACTGGCTCACGGGCCAGGACCCCGAGGGCGCCTCCGAGCGGCGGGCCGCCCGCCGCGACGAGCGGCGCCGGGCCCGTGAGGTGCGCCGCGAGGCCGAGGACCTCGCCACCCCGCTCTCCGTGGACGCGGAGACCGGGCGCACCCACCCGGACCACGACCAGTCCTACCTGGACGGACCGGCCGCCGGCGCCCACGCCGCCGGGGCCTCCCGCCCCGGCCTGCTCGCGCGCCTGTTCGGCGGGCGCCGGGCACGCGAGGAGCAGGCCGCCGACGCCGCCCCGGAGCACACCGCCGGCACCGCCTACGACTCCCCGGTGATCCACGAGGCCGAGGCCGGCTCCCACGCCGCCCCCGAGGCCGAGACCACCCAGGTCCTGCCCCGACCCGCCCCGCGGCGGGCCGCTCGCGGGGAGCAGGGCGTGTTCGACGCCGAGCAGGCCGCCGCAGACGCGCGGGACGCGGGCCGGGACGCCTCGGACGACTTCGACCCGTGGGTGGACGAGGACGACGCGCCCGAGGACGCGGACGCCGAGCCGCAGCCACCCGCCGGAGTGCGCCGGCCCACGGCCGCGGACCGTGCCCTCGAGCAGGTGCGCGAACACGCCCGCGCCCAGCGCGAGGCCGCCGCCCCGGCCGCCGCATCCCTGGAGGAGGACGCGGGGGAGGACACCCCGTTCGCCCTGGACGACGCCCCAGGTCAGGGCTCCGGGACCGCCGCGTCGTCCTCCGCCGTGCCCGCCAGCACCCCCGCGCCGGTGCCGCCGGTGACCGCCGAGCCGGCCCGCGGCACCCAGTCCCCGCTGGGCGGGGACGTGTCCTACACGCTGCCGCAGTCGGCCCTGCTCCCTGCCGGCCCCCAGCCGAAGGAGCGCTCCGAGGCCAACGACCGGGTCGTCGCCGCCCTGACCACCACGTTCACCGAGTTCAAGGTGGACGCCCAGGTCACCGGGTTCTCCCGCGGGCCGACGGTGACGCGCTACGAGGTCGAGGTCGCCCCCGGCACCAAGGTGGAGAAGGTGACGGCGCTGGAGAAGAACATCGCGTACGCGGTGGCCTCCTCGGACGTCCGGATCCTCAGCCCCATCCCGGGCAAGCGCGCGATCGGCATCGAGATCCCCAACACGGACAAGGAGGTCGTGGCCCTCGGCGACGTCCTGCGCTCGCAGGCCGCCCAGCGCACCGACCACCCGATGGTGATGGGCGTCGGCAAGGACGTGGAGGGCGGCTACGTGGTGGCCAACCTGGCGAAGATGCCCCACATGCTCGTGGCGGGCGCCACCGGCGCCGGCAAGTCCTCGTTCGTGAACTCGATGATCACCTCGATCCTCATGCGCTCCACCCCGGACGAGGTGCGCATGGTGATGGTGGACCCCAAGCGCGTCGAGCTCACCGCGTACGAGGGAGTGCCCCACCTGGTCACCCCGATCATCACGAGCCCGAAGAAGGCGGCCGAGGCGCTGCAGTGGGTCGTCAAGGAGATGGACACCCGCTACGACGACCTCGCGGCGTTCGGCTACAAGCACGTGGACGACTTCAACAAGGCCGTCCGGGCCGGCCAGGTGAAGCTGCCGCCGGACTCCAAGCGCGTGCTGCGCCCATACCCGTACCTGTTGGTCATCGTGGATGAGCTCGCGGACCTGATGATGGTCGCCCCGCGCGACGTCGAGGACGCGATCGTGCGCATCACCCAGCTGGCCCGTGCGGCCGGCATCCACCTTGTTCTCGCCACGCAGCGGCCGTCCGTGGACGTGGTCACGGGCCTGATCAAGGCCAACGTGCCCTCCCGCATGGCGTTCGCGACGTCGTCGGTCACGGACTCCCGCGTGGTCCTGGACCAGCCCGGCGCGGAGAAGCTGCTCGGCCAGGGCGACGCCCTGTTCCTGCCGATGGGCAAGTCCAAGCCCATGCGCGTGCAGGGGGCGTGGGTCAACGAGTCCGAGATCCACGCCGTCGTGGAGCACGTGAAGTCGCAGATGCAGGTCCAGTACCGCGCGGACGTGATCCCCGAGAAGACCGAGAAGGTCATCGACGAGGACATCGGCGACGACCTGGACCTGCTCCTGCAGGCCGTCGAACTCGTGGTCACCACGCAGTTCGGCTCCACGTCCATGCTGCAGCGTAAGCTGCGGGTGGGCTTCGCGAAGGCCGGCCGCCTCATGGACCTCATGGAGTCCCGCGGCGTCGTGGGCCCCTCCGAGGGCTCCAAGGCCCGCGACGTGCTGGTCAAGCCCGACGACCTCGCGGACGTGCTCGCCACCATCTCCGGAGACACCCCGCCCTCGGCCACCTCCGGCGACGGCGACGCCTCGGCCGGAACCGGCGACGGCGACGCCTCGGCGTCGGCCGCTCCGCGCGACCTGGTGCAGGAGGACCTGGACTCGCGCCCGGCCGCCGTGGACTGGAACGACGAGGACGATGATGAGGGATCGGAGGACGCGTGGCAGCTGACGGGCAGATGAGCGCGGCTGGCGGGGCGCAGCGCGTGTCCGCCTGGAACCTGCCGAACATCCTGACCTCGGTGCGCATCCTGATGGTGCCCTTCTTCGCCTGGGCGCTGTGGGTCGGCGGGCCGTGGGGCGGCGACTCGCTCGTCGCCCGGTGGCTCGCGCTGGCGCTGTTCGCGGCGGCCATGTACACCGACAAGCTCGACGGGGACATCGCCCGCGCCCGCGGGTTGATCACCGACTTCGGCAAGATCGCGGACCCCATCGCGGACAAGCTGCTCACGGGCACGGCCCTCGTGCTGTTCTCCCTGCTGGGGGAGCTGTGGTGGTGGGTGACCATCGTGATCCTGGTGCGCGAATGGGGCATCACCCTGATGCGCTTCGTGGTGATCCGCTACGGCGTGATGCCGGCCGGCCGCGGCGGCAAGCTCAAGACCGTGCTGCAGACCGTGGGCATCGGCCTGCTGCTCCTGCCCTTGGCCCCGGTCGTGGGCGGCTGGTGGCCGTGGGCCGGCTGGGTGGTCATCGGGGCCGCCACCGTGCTGACGGTGCTGACCGGCCTGGAGTACGTCAAGGACGCGTGGGTCCTGCGGCGGGACGCCCTCGCCGCCCAGCGGGGGGCCTGAGGCGATGACCATGGCAGGCGCCCAGGACGTGGTGCACGCGCTCGCGCACGCGGGCCGCACGGTGGCGACGGGGGAGTCCCTCACCGCCGGCCTGCTGGCCGCGCGCCTGGCCGACGTCCCCGGGGCGTCGGCCGTGCTGCACGGTGGCGTGGTGGCCTACCAGAACGCCGTGAAGACCGGCCTGCTGGGTGTGCCCGAGGACCTGCTCACGCGGGTCGGGGCGGTGGACGCGGACGTGGCCCGACGGATGGCCCTCGGCGCCCGGGCGGCCCTGGGCGCCGACGTCGGCGTGGCCACCACGGGCGTCGCCGGGCCCGAGCCCCACCAGGGCCGGCCGGTGGGCACCGTGTGGCTCGGCCTGGCCGTGCCCGACGCGGACGCGAGCGCGCTGGACGTGCTCGGCGGCGAGCGCGACGGCGCGGCCACCGCGATCCTCCTCCGGCTCGACGGCGACCGGGCCGCGATCCGGGAGGCCACCGTCGCCGCGGCGCTGCAGGCCCTGACGCACCTGCTCGCCGGCCCCGGCCACTGAGGCTGCACGGGGGCGCCGACCGACCCGACTCGGCGCCCCGTCCCTGGTGCCGGCCCAACCCGGCGCGTAGGTTCGGCGCGATGGAGACCGCATCGCCTCCCACCCCGCCCGAGCATGCACCGCAGGACGGCGACGACGCCCCGGGCCCCCGCGTCATCGGCCTCGTGGCCGACCCGGGCACCCCGTGGGCCCTCGTGCGCCGCATCGCCGGGGACGTCGAGGACCGGCTCGACGAACGCCTGCCGCAGCCCGGCGGCTGGCGGGTCGAGACCCGGCAGGAGTCGCTGCCGGTCGGTGCGACCGGGGGCATGGTCCTGGAGGAGCCGGTCCGCTCACTCGCGGACGGGCAGGGATGGGACACGGTGGTCGCCGTCGTCGACCTGCCCCGGTTCGACGACCGGCGCGGCGTGGTGGCGGACGTCGTGCCGCAGCTGCGGGTCGGCGTCGTGTGCGTCCCGGCGCTGGGGGTCATCACCCCGGCCCGTCGGCTGCGGGAGACGGTGCTGCGGATCGTCGAGCACATCGACACCGCCCCCCACGTGGACCCGCCGGACGGGGAGCTGGACGTGCAGTCCTCCGACGAGTCCGGCGAGGTGGAGGAGGACGGCGGCCCGTCCCCGGCGGACGAGCCCCCCGAGCCCGACACTGACGCGCTGCGGGGCATCGCCCCGCTGGTCGACGTCGACGCGGACGTGACCACGGCCACCCGGATGGGCGGCGGGTCCCGGCGCACGTCCACGGTGTACGTGAAGGGCTGGGCGGGCACGCTGCGTCTGCTGGCCGGGATGGTGATGGCCAACCGGCCGCTGCTCATGCCGCGGGACATGACGTTCACGATCGCCTCGGCCAGCGCGGCCGGTGCCTACGGCGTGTTCTTCGGCTCCATCTGGGTGCTCTCCAGCGTGATGTCCCCGGTGCGGCTCGCGGCGGTCAGCGTGCTGTCCGTGGTGCTGCTGGTGGCGTGGCTGGTCACCACGAACGGCCTGTGGACGCACGGTGCGGCCCACCGGCACAGCTCGCGGCTGGACAACCTCTCCACCGTGCTCACCGTCGGTCTGGCCTGCACCGTGGTCTACGTCCTGCTCTTCGTCACGCTGCTGCTGGTCGCGCTCATGATCATCCCCGTGGAGTATCTGGGGGAGGAGCTCGAGCAGCCCAGCGGTGTGGGCGACTACGTCCGGCTCGTGTGGCTGGCGGCGTCGATGGGCACGATGGCCGGGGCCGTCGGATCGAGCCTGGACGACTCCGAGCGCATCCGGAACGCCACGTACTCCCTGCGGGAACGGCATCGGCGCTCGGAGCGGCACGGGGGCGACGGGGCCGCGGAACGCCCGAGGGAGGGGGAGGCCGTGCCTCGGGAATGAACGCGACCCCGCCCGACGTTGAATGTAATGAGTCAAGAAGAGTGCCTCGCGGGATCAGGCCCGCGGCCCGGTGCCTTCAGGAAAAGTCCAGGAGCAGGCGATAGACATGATGCGACATCCCGTCCATTCCCACGGAATCACGCGCTGGGTCGATGACCAGCCCCGTCCCCGCGCGGCCGCCCCCGACATCAAGGAGCGCAGCATGCCCCTCCTCCGCCACGAGATCGGCGACGTCCTGCGCGACGTCCGGCAGCTCCAGGGCCGCACCCTGCGCGAGGTCTCGCACGATGCCCGTGTCTCGCTCGGCTACCTGTCGGAGGTGGAGCGCGGCCAGAAGGAGGCCTCCTCCGAGCTGCTGGCCTCGATCTGCCAGGCGCTGGACATCCCGCTGTCCTACCTGCTGCGGGAGGTCTCGGACCGGCTCGTGGAGCAGGAGGGCATGGTCGTCCCGGACACCCTGCCGGACGACCTCACGGACCCCAGCCTGGGCTCACTGGCCGGCCGCTGACCCCGCCACACCCACGGCGCGGGCGCCCCGTCTCGGGGCGCCCGCGCCGTCTGCGTCCCCGTCCCTGACCCCGCGACCGACCACAGAGAGGACCGCCCGTGCGCGAGAGCGAGTTCCGCCGGCTGATGGACGAGGAGTTCGGCCCCGCCCGGGCCGGCCTCGTGGCCGACTCCCTGCACCTGCCCGGCCTGGACACCACCGCGACGGCGGCGCTCGCCGCCGGCGTGGACCCGCGGCGGGTCTGGCTGGCGGTCTGCGACCTGCATGAGATCCCGCAGGAGCGGCGTCTCGGTCGGGACGTGCCGCCGAAACGCTGACGCCGCGACGCGCTGGCGGGGCACTGCCCCTGTTCGAACACGTGTTCGAAGAATGCGGTAGAGTCCTGCACAGCAGTGCGACGGGGTGATCTCGTGCACAGGCGGGGCCGGCCACGCTTATCGTGTCCGCCGCCCCCCGTAGATTCACGGACATGACCGAGGCGGGCGCTCCAGCGTCCGCGGCAGCACCACCAGAGCTAGGGGTGAAGGATGAGCAAGGTGACGGATCGCGAGAAGGCCCTCGAGGCCGCTCTCGCCCAGATCGACAAGCAGTTCGGCAAGGGTTCCGTCATGCGGCTGGGGGACCAGACCCAGGCACCCGTCGAGGTCATCCCCACGGGCTCGGTGGCCATGGACGTGGCCCTGGGCATCGGCGGCCTGCCGCGCGGCCGCGTGGTGGAGATCTACGGCCCGGAGTCCTCGGGCAAGACCACCCTGGCCCTGCACGCGGTGGCCAACGCGCAGCGCAACGGCGGCATCGCGGCCTTCATCGACGCGGAGCACGCCCTGGACCCGGTCTACGCCCGCCAGCTCGGGGTGGACACGGACGCCCTGCTGGTCAGCCAGCCGGACACCGGCGAGCAGGCCCTGGAGATCATGGACATGCTCGTCTCCTCGGGCACCCTGGACATCGTCGTCATCGACTCCGTGGCCGCGCTGACCCCGCGCGCCGAGATCGAGGGCGAGATGGGCGACTCCCACGTCGGCCTGCAGGCCCGCCTCATGTCCCAGGCGCTGCGCAAGGTGACCGGCCGCCTGCACCAGACCAAGACCACGGCCATCTTCATCAACCAGCTGCGCGAGAAGATCGGCGTGTTCTTCGGCTCCCCGGAGACCACCACGGGCGGCAAGGCGCTCAAGTTCTATGCGTCCGTGCGCATCGACGTCCGCCGCATCGAGACCCTCAAGGAGGCCGGCAACCCCGTCGGCAACCGCACCCGCGTGAAGATCGTCAAGAACAAGATGGCCCCGCCCTTCAAGCAGGCCGAGTTCGACATCCTCTACGGGGTCGGCATCTCCCGCGAGGGCGGCCTGATCGACATGGGTGTCGAGGAGGGCATCGTCAAGAAGTCCGGCGCGTGGTTCACCTATGACGGGGACCAGCTCGGGCAGGGCAAGGAGAACGCCCGTCGCTTCCTCAAGGACAACCCGGACCTCGCCAACGAGATCGAGGAGCGCATCCTCACGAAGCTCGGCATCGGCGTGGCCCCGGAGGCCGAGGACGACGAGGCCCCGGCCCTGACCGCGGTTCCGGGGGACATCGCGGCCGGATGACCCGATCGCGCCGGAACGTCGGAGGCGGGGCCGCCCACCGGTCGGAGACGACCGGCCGGAGCGGCTCCGCTCCCGGTGCGTCCGCGTTCGACGACGCCCGGGACTCGGACGTGGGCCGGATGTGGCTCGATCTGGCCGGCGCACCGGAGCCGACGTCGTCCGACGCGGACGCCACGGAGGCCGCGCGGAACGCCGTGCCCGCGCACGATGCCGGGACCCCCGCGGGGGACGTCCCGGATCCCGCCCCCGGCGTGGCACCGGATCTCGGGGCCCTGCTGACTCGCGCGAGCGACCTGCCCAGCCCCGCGCCCGGCGCCGGGCCCCGGACGCTGCCCTGGTCCGGGCGCGAGGACACCCGGGAGGACACCGAGCGCCGGGGCCGGAAGCGGGCCACCACCACGCCCTCGCGGCGTGGCCGCCCGCGCGACGAGGGCCGCCCGGCCGTGGATCCCCGCCCCGCCGTCGAGACCGACCGCCCCCGACGTCGCCCCGGCCCGGCGCCCCTGCCCACCGCACCGCGTGAGCGCGAGGAGGCCGCACGCGAGGTCGTCCTGCGCCAGCTCGCCCTGGGCCCCCGCTCCCGCGGCCAGCTCGAACGCAAGCTCGCCGAGCGCCAGGCCGAGCCCGAGCTGATCGAGCGCGTCCTCGACCGCTTCGAGGAGGTGCGCCTCGTGGATGACGCCGCCTTCGCCGAGGTCTGGGTCCGCAGCCGTCACCGAAGCAAGGGCCTGGCGCGCCGTGCCCTCGGGCACGAGCTCCAGCAGAAGGGCGTGGACCGGGAGATCGCCGCCGAGGCGCTGGAGGCCATCGACGGCGAGGACGAACGGGCCGCCGCCCTCGACCTCGTGCGCCGACGGCTGCGGGGCCGCACCGTCCCCGGCGGTGCCTCGCCGGAGGCCCGGGCTGAGCGGGACAAGGTGACCCGCCGCCTCGTCGGCATGCTGGGACGCAAGGGCTACGGCGGCGGCCTCGCGTTCGCCGTCGTGAAGGAGGTCCTCGCCGAGCACGAGGAGTGAGCGGATCCGGGCCGCGCCCGGAGTTCCTAGAATGGTGCGGTGACTCTGACGGACCCCACCCCCCGCACCACCCCGCTCGCGCAGGACGGCGCCGCCGCGCGCCCGCACGAGGGTCTGACCTATGAGGTCCGCACCTTCGGCTGCCAGATGAACGTGCACGACTCCGAGCGCATCTCCGGCCTGCTCGAGTCCACCGGCTACGCCCCGGTCGCCGAGGACGCCCAGGCCGACCTCGTGGTCTTCAACACGTGCGCGGTCCGCGAGAACGCGGACAACCGCCTGTACGGCAACCTCGGCAACCTGCGTGCGGTGAAGGACGCGCACCCGGGCATGCAGATCGCCGTCGGCGGGTGCCTCGCCCAGAAGGACCAGGCCGCCATCCAGCGCAAGGCCCCGTGGGTGGACGTCGTCTTCGGCACCCACAACATCGGCTCCCTGCCCGTGCTGCTGGAGCGCTCCCGCCACAACGCCGAGGCCGAGATCGAGATCCTCGAGTCGCTCGAGGTGTTCCCCTCCACCCTGCCCACCAAGCGGGACTCCACCCACTCCGGCTGGGTGTCCATCTCCGTGGGCTGCAACAACACGTGCACGTTCTGCATCGTCCCGTCGCTGCGCGGCAAGGAGAAGGACCGCCGCCCCGGGGAGATCCTCGCCGAGGTGCAGGCGCTCGTCGACGCCGGCGCCGTCGAGGTCACGCTGCTGGGCCAGAACGTGAACACCTACGGCGTCGAGTTCGGCGACCGCGGCGCGTTCGCCAAGCTGCTGCGCGCGTGTGGGGAGATCGAGGGCCTCGAACGCGTCCGCTTCACCAGCCCCCACCCGGCCGCGTTCACGGACGACGTCATCGACGCGATGGCCGAGACCCCCAACGTCATGCCGCAGCTGCACATGCCCCTGCAGTCGGGCTCGGACAGAGTGCTCAAGGACATGCGCCGCTCCTACCGGTCCGCGAAGTTCCTGCGGATCCTGGAGAAGGTGCGCGAGCGCATCCCGCACGCCGCCATCACCACGGACATCATCGTCGGCTTCCCCGGGGAGACCGAGGAGGACTTCGCCGAGACGATGCGCGTGGTCGAGGCCTCCCGCTTCTCCTCCGCGTTCACCTTCCAGTACTCCATCCGCCCCGGGACCCCCGCCGGGGAGATGGACCACCAGGTGCCCAAGGCCGTCGTCCAGGAGCGCTTCGAGCGCCTCGTGGCCCTGCAGGACCGGATCTCGGCCGAGGAGATGGCCACGCTCGTCGGCACCCGCCAGGAGCTGCTCGTCACCGCCGACTCCGGCTCCAAGGCCGCGGAGCGCGGCCGCCTGTCCGGGCGCGCACCCGACAACCGGCTCGTGCACTTCTCCGTGCCCGCCGGCGCCGAGACCCCCCGCCCCGGCGACTTCGTCACCGTGACGGTCACCGAGGCCCACCCGTTCTTCGCCGTCGCCGACCCGACCGCACAGGACTACGTCCTGCGCCGCTCCCGCGCCGGCGATGCGTGGGACCGCGCCCAGGCCGAATCGTGCGGCGCGCCGGCCCCCGGCACGGCGGGCGGCTCCGGTGCCACGAGCCTCGGCATGCCGACCCTGCGCCCGCGGTCCTGATGCCCGCCGCCGCGGCCCGGCCGCCCGTCGTCGCCGTCGTCGGGGCGACGGCGACGGGCAAGTCCGCCCTCGCCGTCGCCCTGGCGCACGCGCTGGACGGCGAGGTGGTCAACGGGGACGCCCTGCAGTTCTACCGGGGGATGGACGTGGGCACGGCGAAGGTCACCCCGGCTGAACGCGAGGGCGTCCCGCACCATCTGCTGGACGTGCTCGACGTCGGCCAGGAGGCCTCGGTGGCGGCCTTCCAGTCCGCGGTCCGCGACCTGTTCGCCCAGATCCGCTCCCGGGGGCGGACCCCGATCCTCGTGGGCGGCTCCGGCCTGTACGTGCGGGCGGCGCTGGACGTGCTCGAGTTCCCGCCCACGGACCCGGAGGTGCGGGCCGCGGTGGAGGCCGAGCTGGCCGAGCGCGGGGAGGCGGCCCTGCGGGCCGAGCTGGCCGCCGTCGACCCCGAGTCCGCCGCCAAGGTGGCCGACGCGCGGCGTCTCGTCCGCGCCCTCGAGGTCCACCGGATCACGGGCCGGCCCTTCTCCGCGTTCATGCCGCGGCGCGAGCACGATCCCTCCGTGGCGCCGGTGGTGCAGATCGGCCTGAGCCTGGAGCGGGCCGTGCTGCACGAGCGGATCGAGGCCCGGGTGGAGCGCATGCTCGCCGCCGGGCTGCTGGACGAGGTCCGCGCGCTGGACGTGCCCGGCCCGGACGGGCTGCGCCAGGGGCCCACGTCCGCCCGGGCCATCGGCTACGCGCAGATGCTCGCCGTCCTGGACGGCACGCTCACGCCGGAGCAGGCCGCCGAGCAGACCGTCGTCGCCACCCGGCGCTTCGCCCGCCGGCAGGAGACGTGGTTCCGCGCCGACCCGCGCGTGCACTGGGTGGACGCACTCGCCCCGGACGTCGTCGCGCAGGCGCTGGCCGTGGTGGCCGGCTCCTAGACTGGCCCCATGACCGAGAAGACCGCCGCCGCCGCGGCCCCGACGTCCGACGCCGCCCCCCGCGTGCCCTTCACGAAGGGCCACGGCACCGGCAACGACTTCGTGCTCCTGGCCGACCCGGACGGCAACGTCCACCTCGAGGCCGCCCAGGTGGCGGTGCTCGCGGACCGACACCGGGGGATCGGCGGGGACGGCGTGATCCGCGCCGTGCCCTCCCGCCACGTCGAGGAGGGCCGGGCCCTGCTCGCCGCGCACCCCGAGGCCGAGTGGTTCATGGACTACCGCAACGGGGACGGGTCGATCGCGGAGATGTGCGGCAACGGGGTGCGCGTGTTCGTGCACTTCCTCGCGGAGAAGGGGCTCGTGGACCTCGCCCCCGGCGAGTCCATCACCATCGGCACGCGGGCCGGCGTGAAGACGGTCAGCCGCCTCGCCCACGGCTACGCGATCGACATGGGCCCGTGGTCCTACCTCGATCCGGAGCTGGCCGAGGAGGCGGCCTCGGACGCGATGGTCCTCGCCGCCGGCCTGGCCGACCCCCGCCCGGCGCTGAGCGTCTCCATGGGCAACCCGCACACGGTGGTGCCGCTGGCCTCCTTCGAGGACCTCGAGGGGCTGGACCTCACCCGCGCCCCGGAGGTGGACCCGGCGCCGTCGCACGGCACCAACGTGGAGTTCGTGGCGGCCCACGAGCCCCTCGTCCGCGAGGGCGTGGGCCGGGCGCGCATGCGCGTGCACGAGCGCGGGGTGGGGGAGACCCAGTCCTGCGGCACGGGCGCGTGCGCCGTGGCGGTGGCCATGCGCGCGTGGTCCGGCGAGGGCGGCTCCGACTCGTGGCTCGTGGAGGTGCCCGGCGGCGTCCTCGGCGTGGACTTCGTCGCCCACCCGGACGGCACCGAGCACGTGGTGCTCGCCGGCCCGGCCGAGCTCGTCTTCGACGGCGAGCTCACCGTCTGAGGGGCACGTCAGCGCCGCCGTGCGACTGCCGCGATGTCAGGAGAGTCGCGGCGAAGCGCTCGCCTGTAACCGGGGCATCCGAGGAATCTGACCGGAGACCCACCTGTAGAAGTCGTCCGAATAGTGCATGGGGGCCGGGCCCCATTCATGGTCGTCCGCCGACAGGCACAGATTCTGTGGAACGTCGAGGATCGGAAATCCCAGATCTCGCAGAACCTCGTAATAGATGGAGAACCGCCCGCGCCATTCCTCTGGAGTGAGACCCTTGTCCGGCTTGACCTCGGCTCCGCTCTCGGTCCGTGCGGCGAAGGGCGCCCTGATGACCCACACGCGGCGCCCTTCCAGCATCCCCGCAAGGCGAACTGCTGCCCGCGACCAGAGGGTGAAGTGCTCGGGAGTGCCGAACCGGATGTGCCGCCCCTGGATCGCGGAGGCCCATGAGGAGCGAAAAAATTCGTTCGAAGGCGTGATGTACCCGCCGTCGACCTCGAGGACGCCGTGCCTCTCGTAGGTCATGTCGATGAGGACGCTTCCCGCCGTGGACCGGATGATCGACGGAATGGCGGACTCGAAGTCCTGCTCGACGATCCTTCGCTGGAAAGCCGAATTGAGATCCAGTGGAATGTCGGGGTGGGGGATCGATCGAGTCGTCGCGGAAATCCACGATGACCGGGCCACGTATGCGGCTACCTGATGAGTTGCATCAACCCTGAATACATCCCGGCTTACGCAGGAGCCGTATACGACCACGTCCATCCGGCGGATTTTATCACCAGCCTTGGGCGTGCCAGGCGACGGCTGGCCCAGGCGGATCCGCCCGGGCCGCCGTCGTCACGGGGCCAGGAGCGTCAGCTCAGCTCGCCGAGCACCTCGTTGAGCGCCTCGGTGGCGGAGGGGTGCGTCCAGATCCCGTCGCGCAGCGCCGACGCCGTGACGTCCGCGCGCATGGCCAGGGCCACGAGGTTCACGAGCTCCTGCGCCTCCACGCAGTGCAGGCGGGCGCCGAGCACGAGGTCGGTGGCGGCGTCCACGACCACCTCGATGACGCCGTGGGCGTCCTCCTCGATCTTCGGGCGCGGCATGGCGGCGATCGTCGCCACGGGCTTGGAGGCGACCTTCACCTCGTGGCCGGACTCGCGGGCCTGCTCTGCGGTCATGCCGTCCGAGCCGAGCGGCGGCGTCGTGAAGACGGTGTTGGGCACGGCCACGCGGTCGGCGCCGAGGTGCGCAGGTGCTCGTCCACGGCGATGAAGCCCTTCTCGTCCAGCTCGATGCCGGCGGCCGCCGGGTGCCGGGCCTCGGCGGTCGACGCGCGGCCCGTGGCCAGCACCACGATGTCCGCGGCGATCGGCTCGCCCTCCTCGAGGTCCACGCGCAGGCCGCCGTCGGCCTCGGCGAAGCCCGTGGCGGAGGCCCCGGTGGCCAGGCGCACGCCGCGGTCCTGCAGGGCCTCGACCAGGGAGTCGCGGACCGCGTCGGACTCGTCGGGCAGGATCTGCTCGCCCCGCACCAGGACGGTCACCTCGGCGCCGAAGCCGGCCAGCATGGAGGCCAGCTCCAGGCCCACGGGGCCGGAGCCGACGACGACGGCGCGGCGCGCGGCTGCGGTCCATCTGCAGCTGCAGGGTCTCGGAGTCGTGCACGCCGGGCAGGTCCACGCCGGGCATCTCCGGGCGCAGGGGGGTGGTGCCGGTGTTGACGACCACGTGCCGGGCGCGGATGGTCAGGCGCTCGCCGTCGTCGTCGCCGTCCGCGGCCTCGGCGGGGCGGACCTCGACGGTGCGCTCGCCGGTGGAGCGGGCCTCGCCCTGGACGAGGGTGACGGCGTCCAGGTCCTCTAGCATGGCGCGGTTCGCGTCGCGGAGCTTCGAGGTGAGGGCGTCGCGGAAGTCCCAGGCGGAGGCGACGGCGGCGTGCGGGTCGTCCCCGGGGCGGACGGCGTCGGCGCGGTGGACGAGGGCCTTGGTGGGCACGCACGCCACGTTGACGCATGTGCCGCCGACCATGCCGGCGTCGCGCTCCACGAGGGTGACCTTGCGGCCCTGGGAGCCGAGGGTCCTGGCGAGGGTCTTGCCGCCCTTGCCCCAGCCGATCACCAGGATGTCGGTCTCGAGCTCGGCGGTGCCGGCGGCGGTCGCGGTGTCCTTCACGGTGTTCAGGCTGCTCATGCCTTCGACACTTTTCAGGACGGTCCGTTCAGGAGGACGATCCGGCCGCCCGCGAGATCCGCAGGATCCGGAAGCCCTTGACCGTGGCCGCCCGCGTCGCCGTGAACTCCCCGGGCGCCTGCTCCTGGAGCATCCCCGCGATCCACGGCAGCAGCGAGTCCGCCCCGAGGTTCTTCTGCACCACGAGCCAGGCCTCGCCGCCGGGGGCCAGGCGCGGCAGCCACTGCGCCAGCAGATCGTGCAGGGCGGCCTTGCCGATGCGGATCGGCGGGTTGGACCAGACCAGGTCGAACCGGGCGTCGTCCGGGACCTGCTCGGGGGTGAGAAAGCGCGCGTTCGACGCCCCGACGGCGGCCGCGTTGTCGCGCGCCAGGGCCAGGGAGCGCTCGTTCACCTCGACGCCGGTCACCTCGGCCTCGGGGGAGGCCAGGGCCAGCGTGAGGGCGAGCGGGCCCCAGCCGGCGCCGACGTCGAGGAACGCGCCGCGCGCCGGGGGCGCGGGGACGGCCGAGAGCAGGGCCGCGGTGCCCTTGTCGATGCCGTCCGGGGAGAACACGCCGTTGGCGGTCTGCAGGGTGACGCGCCGCCCGGCGAGCTCGACGTCGACGCTGCGGCGCCGCTCGGGGGTGCCGGGGTCGGGGGAGAAGTAGTGCGCAGGCGAGGTCACGGCGACCATCGTAGTCAGGCGGCGCCGGCGGCCCGCAGGTCCGCCAGGATCGCCCGCACGGCGTCCCGGCCGGCGCGGTTGGCGCCCACGGTGGACTGGGACGGCCCGTAGCCGATGAGGAACAGGCGCGGCTCGTCGAGGGCGCGGCCGTGCGCCGCCCGGATGCCGCCGTCGGGCGTGCGGAGGCGCAGCGGGGCGAGGTGGCGGACGGCGGGGCGGAAGCCGGTGGCCCACAGGATGACGTCGGCGCGCTCGAGGGAGCCGTCGGGCATGCGCACCCCGTCCGGCTCGATCCGCTCGAACATGGGGTGGCGCTCGAGCACCCCGCGGGCCTGCGCCTCGCGCACCCAGTCGGAGCGGAACATGCCGGTCGCGCTCACCACCGAGCGCGGGGCCAGGCCGAGGCGGGTGCGCTCGTCGACGCCCTCCACCGACTCGGCGAGGTGGCCCGGGTCCGGGTCGTCGATCCACTGCGGCTCGCGGCGGGTCACCCAGAGCGTGTCCGCCACGCGCGAGACCTCGGCCAGGTGCTGGGTCGCGGAGACGCCCATGCCCACGACCACCACGCGCCGCCGGGCGAACTCCTCCGGGTCGCGGTAGTCGTGGGTGTGCAGCTGCCGGCCGCGGAACTCCCGCCGGCCCGGCACCGCCGGCCAGTGCGGTGAGGTCCACGTCCCGGTGGCGTTGACCAGGAACCCGCACGTCCACGTGCCCGCGTCGGTGTGCACCCGGAACCCCTCGGCGGCCCCGGGCTCGCCGATCCGCTCCACCCGCGACACGCGCACGGGGCGGTGCACGCGCAGGTCGAAGCGCTCCTCGTACTCGGCGAAGTAGGCGGGCAGCACCGCGTTGGCCCCCGCGGCCGGGTCCGCCGGCGGCACCAGGTGGCCGGGCAGCTCGTGGATGTGGTTGACCGAGCCCATCGTGAGGGTGTCCCAGCGGTGCAGCCACGCCCCGCCGGGGCGGTCCTCGGCGTCGAGGACGGCGAACGTGCCCGGCGACCCCTCGGGGGCCGGTCTCGGGGCCTCACCGGGGCCGACGGGCTGGAAGCCGCGGCGGCGCAGGTGGTGGGCGGCGGAGAGCCCGGCCTGGCCGGCGCCGACCACGAGGACGGTGACGTGCCGGTCCGGGTGCGGGGTCATGCGGCCCAGCGTAGGCACGGCCGGCGCGTGTTCGCCCACGGGGGAGGGGTGTCGCCGGCGGCGGGCGGCCGCTAGAATGGTCGGCATGTTCCTGCTGTTCGCCTGATCGCCGCCGCCCGTCGAGCCACCGCTCCGGCCGCCATCGATCGCTCCGCATCCCGCTCCGGTCCGCACCCCCGTGCGCCCGGATCCCGCCGACGCGAACAGGACACCCCCCATGGACTACATCGTCCGCCCCTGCACGGCTTGCGTGGCCGCGCCTGCACGGCTTGCGTGGCCGCCCCTGCGGCCGTCCGTGACGTTCCTGTCGCCTGACTCCTGATCTCCGGACGCCGGTATCGCGTCCGCCCCACCCACTACCCTGAACTGACATCGGGCCGCCCGACCGCGGCGGCCCAGAGGAGACCATGACTGAGAAGAACCAGCACACCCCCGGCCCCCAGGGCGCCCACGGCTCCGAGGACGAGATCCAGGCCGTGATCGACCGCATCCTGGCCGCCGATGACGCTCGCCGCGCCTCCGACCGCGAGGCGACCGGGCGCGGCTCCGCGGACAGCGTGGCCGCGGACCACGAGGGCGCCCTCGACGCCGGCACCCCGGATCGCTCCGCCGCGCTCGCGGGCCGCGCACTCGCCCTGGACGAGGGCGAGGACGGGCACACGGACGCCGACGGCGACCAGGACGAGCTCGCCGCGCGCCACTCCCTCAAGCGCGTGCAGGGCCTGTCCACCGAGCTCGAGGACATGACCGAGGTCGAGTACCGCCAGCTGCGCCTGGAGCGCGTGGTGCTGGCGGGGGTCTGGACCGAGGGCTCCGCGGAGGACGCGGAGAACTCCCTGGGGGAGCTCGCCGCGCTCGCCGAGACCGCGGGCTCGGAGGTGCTCGACGGCGTCATCCAGCGTCGCGCCACCCCGGACCCGGCCACGTTCCTCGGCAAGGGCAAGGCGCAGGAGCTCGCCGAGATCGTGGCGCTCTCCGGCGCGGACACCGTGGTGGTGGACTCCGAGCTCGCCCCGTCCCAGCGCCGCGCGCTGGAGGACGTGGTGCGGGTGAAGGTCATCGACCGGACCGCGCTGATCCTGGACATCTTCGCCCAGCACGCGAGCTCGCGTGAGGGCCGCGCCCAGGTCGAGCTCGCGCAGCTCGAGTACCTGCTGCCGCGCCTGCGCGGCTGGGGCGAGTCCATGTCCCGGCAGGCCGGCGGCCGTGCCGCCGCCGGCGAGGGCATCGGCTCTCGCGGCCCCGGCGAGACCAAGATCGAGCTGGACCGCCGCCGCATCCGCACCCGCATGGCGAAGCTGCGCCGGGACATCGCCGGGATGAAGCCGGCACGCGAGGCCAAGCGCGCCAACCGTCGTCGCAACCGGGTGCCGTCCGTGGCGATCGCCGGCTACACCAACGCCGGCAAGTCGTCCCTGCTCAACCGCCTCACCCACGCCGGGGTGCTCGTGGAGAACGCCCTGTTCGCCACGCTGGACCCCACCGTGTGCAAGGCCATGACGCCGGACGGCATCGGCTACACCCTCTCGGACACGGTCGGCTTCGTGCGGAACCTGCCCACGCAGCTGGTCGAGGCGTTCCGCTCCACTCTCGAGGAGGTCGCGGACGCGGACGTCATCCTGCACGTCGTGGACGGCTCGCACCCGGACCCGGAGGGCCAGATCGCCGCGGTGCGCTCCGTGTTCGCGGAGGTGGACGCGCACCGGATCCCCGAGATCATCGTGCTGAACAAGGCAGACGCAGCGGACCCGGCCGTCGTCGCCCGGATCCGGTCCAAGGAGCCCCACGCCGTGGTGGTCTCCGCGCGCACCGGCGAGGGCATCGACGAGCTCGAGCGCGCCATCGCGGCCACCATCCCGCGGCCGGACGTGCGGCTCGAACTGCTGGTCCCGTTCACCCGGGGTGAGCTGGTCTCCCGCCTGCACTCGGCGGACGCGGAGATCCTCGCCGAGGGCTACGAGGAGGGCGGCACCCGCCTGTCCGTGCTGGTCCGTGAGGACATCGCGCCGGACTTCGCCGAGTTCGTCGTGGAGGCGGACGCGTCGTGAGCGACGGGGTGAAGGAAGCCGGGGCGGTCGGCGCGCAGCCACGCACGGAGCACGAGCGCGAGGCGCTGCGCCTGCTGGATGTCGCGGTGCAGGCCACCGGCGGCCAGCACCGCGCGGGCCAGCGGGAGATGGTGCTGCAGGTGGCGCGCGCCCTCGAGTCGCGCCGTCACCTGCTCGTGCAGGCCGGCACCGGCACCGGCAAGTCCCTGGCCTACCTGATCCCCGCCCTCCAGCACGCGATGACGCAGGAGGACCCCGTCGTCGTCGCCACGGCCACGCTCGCGCTGCAGGCCCAGATCATGAAGCGGGACGCCCCACGGCTGGTCGAGGCGCTCAAGGACGAGCTGCCCCGCGAGCCCGTCGTCGCCCTGGTCAAGGGCCGCTCCAACTACCTGTGTCGCCACAAGGTGGACGGCGGCTACCCCGGGGACGAGGGCGAGGAGGCCCTCTTCACGGTCGCCGACGACGGCGGGATGATCGGCTCCGCCACGGACGGCGCCGCCGGGCCCTCCTCCCTGTTGGGCAAGGAGGTCATGTACCTGCGGGCGTGGGCGGACCAGACCGAGACCGGGGACCGCGACGACCTCGAGGTCCCCGTCACCGACCGCGCGTGGCGGCAGGTCTCCGTGTCCGCGGTCGACTGCCTCGGCGCGTCCCGCTGCCCCCAGGCCGAGGAGTGCTTCTCTGAGCGTGCCCGCGCGGACGCGGCGGACGCGGACGTCGTGGTCACCAACCACGCGATGCTCGCCATCAGCGCCTTCGAGGGGCTCGCGGTGCTGCCGGCGTACTCGGCCGTCGTGGTGGACGAGGCCCACGAGCTCCAGGACCGGGTGACCGGTGCGGTCACCGGGCAGCTGTCCGGGTCGATCGTGCACGGCGCGGCCACCTCGCTGCGCCGCCACACCACCGTGGCCGTGGAGGACCTGATCGAGGCCGGGGCGGCCCTGGACCGCGCGTTCACGGACACCCCGTCCGGCCTGATCGCCGCAGGCCCGGACGAGGTGCAGGAGCAGGCCCTCACCGGCGTCCTCACGGCCGCGCGCCAGTGCCTGTCCGACCTCGGCCAGGACAAGGACAAGGAGGCCGACGCCGACGGCGGACGGCAGATGGCGCGCTCGCGGATCCTCGAGGTCCTCGAGGTGGTGGAGCGCATGCTCGCGGCCCGGCCCGAGGCCGACTTCCCCGAGGTGCTGTGGGCCACCCGCCCCGGCCACTTCGAGCCCGGCGTGGGCTGGCAGCCGGGGGACGAGACAGACCCGCCCCAGCTCTACGTGGCCCCGCTCTCGGTGGCAGGCAAGCTGCGGGAGGGCCTGTTCGGCAAGGCGACGACGGTGCTCACCTCCGCCACGCTCACCGTGGGCTCGGGGGAGCGCCGGTTCGACTCGGTGGCCGGCGACGTGGGCCTGGCCGGCCCGGACGCCCCGAAGTTCGAGGCCCTCGACGTCGGCAGCCCCTTCGACTACCCGCGTCAGGGCGTGCTCTACGTGGCCCGGCACCTGCCCCGGCCCGGCCGGACGGCCTCGCCCGAGTCCCTCGATGAGCTCGAGGCGCTCCTGAGGGCGTCGCAGGGCGGGGCCCTCGGCCTGTTCTCCTCGCGCCGGGCGGCCGAGGACGCCGCCGCCGAGATGCGCCGTCGGCTCGGGCCGAAGACCACGATCCTGTGCCAGGGGGACGCGACCCTCTCCGCCCTCGTACGCCAGTTCGCCGAAGAGCCGGACACGTCCCTGTTCGGCACCATGAGCCTGTGGCAGGGCGTGGACGTGCCGGGGAACTCGCTGCGGCTCGTGGTGATCGACCGCATCCCGTTCCCGCGGCCGGACGACCCGCTCTCCCAGGCCCGCACCCGGGACGTCGCCCGGCACGGCGGCAACGGGTTCATGCGGATCTCCGCCACGCACGCGGCCGTGCGCATGGCCCAGGGCGCCGGGCGCCTCGTGCGCTCCGTGACGGACCGCGGCGTCGTGGCCGTGCTGGACCCCCGCCTGGCCACCGAGCGGTACGGCGGCTACATCACGAGCGCCCTGCCGGACTTCTGGCGCACCACGGACGGCGACGTCGTCCGCGGGGTGCTGGCACGGCTCGCCTCGGGCGATTGACCTCGCTCGGCCTCGGACCGTCGGCCCGGCCCGGTCGGAGGGAGCGGGTCAGAGCGAGCGCAGGACCGTGACGACGCGCCCCATCACGGTGGCGTGATCGCCGAGGATGGGCTCGTAGGCCGTGTTCTGGGGCAGGAGCCACGTGTGCCCGTCACGGCGGCGGAAGGTCTTCACCGTGGCCTCGTCGTCGAGCAGGGCCGCGACGATGTCGCCGTTCTCCGCCGTCTCCTGCCGGCGCACCACCACCCAGTCGCCGTCGCAGATCGCGGCGTCCACCATCGAGTCGCCCGTGACGCGCAGCATGAACAGCTCGCCCTCGCCCGTGAGGCGGCGCGGGATCGCCATGACGTCCTCGACCTGCTGCTCGGCCAGGACGGGGCCGCCCGCCGCGATGCGGCCGACCCAGGGGACCGGCACGCTGTCCGCCCCGTCCGCGCCGGTGTGCCACGCGGGGATCGCGGAGACCTGCGACGACGGCGCAGCGGCGGGGGAGGCGGCCTCACCCAGCGGGGTGCCGTCCACGTCGCGCAGCACCTCGAGGGCACGCGGGCGGCCCGGGTCGCGCCGAATGTAGCCGTGTCGCTCGAGACGGCCGAGCTGGTGCGTGACGGAGGAGAGCGAGGCCAGGCCCGCGGCGTCGCCGATCTCGCGCATGGAGGGCGGGTAGCCGTGGTCGGCGATCGCGTCCCGGATGGTCTGCACGATCCGCCGCTGGCGGTCGGTGAGCGGCGCGCGCGCCGCCGGCTGATCGTCGGTGGTGCTCATGGCTGCCGTCCGTTCTCCCGGGGTGATGGTGGCCGGACTCGTGTTCCGGCGTCCGGCTGCCGTCCGGACGCTTACCGTGTCCGCCCCCGCTGGTTGCCTGTGTCTTGGCGGTCCCGGGGCGTTCCGGGGCGTCCGTGCATGGCCTCGAGCCTAGAGGAGAGCCGCCTCTCCTTCAAAGATATGTTCGATCTCGTCGTGGCATGTCTCGAACACCTGTGCTAGAAAGGCATTCGAACGGATTCGAACACATGTTCGATCACCTGGAGGGCATCCGCCCCGGAGGAGGACACCATGACGCTCACCACCGCCCAGTTCGCCGGCTCGCCCGCGACGGCGCGGCCGCGTCCGGCCACCATCCGTCTGACCCGCCGCGGCCGCCTCGTGCTGCGGGGGATCCCCGTGATCGCCGCGGCCGTGGCCGCCACGCTGGCGGCCGCCTTCTTCCTGGGTGTGCTGCTGTCGCCCGCCGCGGTGTCCGCGGACACCGCGGGGCCCGCCACCCAGTCCGTCACGGTCATGCCCGGGGACAGCCTGTGGACCATCGCCACCACGGTGGCTCCGGAGGCGGACGTCTACGAGGTGATCGCCACGATCGACGAGCTCAACGGGCTCGAGGGCCGGGCCCCCGCGCCGGGCGAGGAGCTGTTCGTCCCGGCCACGCGGTGACGCACGGCGGGCCTCGCCCTCCACGCTTCCTAGACTGGCGGCCATGACCGACCTCAGCTCTCTGCCCCTGCGTGAGAACCTCCGCGGCCTGAGCCCCTACGGCGCCCCCCAGCTGGACGTGCCGTACATGCTCAACACCAACGAGAACACGCATCCGGTGCCGGAGGAGGTCGCCACCGCCATCGCCGAGCGGGTCGCGGCCGTCGCCGGGGGGCTGAACCGCTACCCGGACCGCGAGTTCACGGGGCTGCGACGTGCGCTCGCCGGCTACCTCGGCCACGGCCTCACGGCGGACCACGTGTGGGCCGGCAACGGCTCCAACGAGATCCTGCAGCAGATCCTCCAGGCCTTCGGCGGCCCCGGGCGGACACTGCTGAGCTTCCTGCCCTCGTACTCCATGTACCCGCTGCTGGCCGGCGGCACGGACACCGTGTTCGTGGACGGCGGCCGTGCCGAAGACCACACCCTCAGCGCCGAGCACGCGGCGGCCATGGTGCGGGAGCACCGTCCGCACGTCGTCTTCCTGGCCTCGCCCAACAACCCGACGGGCACCGCCCTGGACCTGGCGACCATCGAGGCCGTGTACGCCGCGCAGGCGCAGAACGAGGCCGCCGGCGGGCCCGGCGCCATGGTCGTCGTGGACGAGGCCTACGCGGAGTTCGCCCTCGCCGGCACCCGCTCCGCCCTCACCCTCCTGCCCGGCCGTGAGCGGCTGATCGTCACGCGCACCATGTCCAAGGCGTTCGCCCTGGCCGGCGCGCGCCTGGGCTACCTGGCCGCGGACCCCGCCGTCGCCGACGCCCTGCGCCTGGTGCGCCTGCCGTACCACCTCTCCGCGGTCACGCAGGCCACGGCGGAGGCCGCCCTCGATCACGTGGACGCGCTGCTGCGCACCGTGGAGGACATCAAGGCCCAGCGCGACCGCATCGTCTCCACCCTGCGCGGCCTGGGACTGAGGCCCTCGGTGTCCGACTCGAACTTCGTCTTCTTCGGTCACCTCGAGGACGCGTCCGACGTGTGGCGCCGCCTGCTCGACCGCGGCGTCCTCGTGCGGGACGTCGGCATCCCGCACCACCTGCGCGTCACCGCCGGCACCGAGGCGGAGACGACGGCGTTCCTCACCGCTCTCGCGGAGGTCCTCGGCGAGACCGGGGACCGGTCCTGAGGCGTCACCGGAGTCTCGGCGTCCGCCCGGCTCCCTAGGATGGGGACAGCGCGCGCGGCGCCCCGGCCCGCCGGCACCGGCCGCGCGCACCCGCATCCCCCCGCACCCGTCCCGGACCGGTGCGGACCCAGCCCGAGGAGGACCCGTGGCAGCCGAGTTGATCTCCGGACGCCGTGCGCGCATGACGCGCACCACGAGCGAGTCGGACGTGTACGTCGAGATGGATCTGGACGGCACCGGCCGCGCTGAGATCTCCACCACCGTGCCGTTCTACGACCACATGCTCACCGCGCTGTCCCGGCACTCCCAGATCGACCTGACGGTCCGTGCCACCGGGGACACGCACATCGACGTGCACCACACGGTCGAGGACGTCGCCATCACCCTGGGCGAGGTGCTCAAGACCGCGCTCGGGGACAAGTCCGGCATCCGCCGCTTCGGCGAGGCGTCCGTGCCGCTGGACGAGGCGCTGGCGCGCGCCGTCGTCGACGTCTCCGGCCGGCCGTACCTCGTGCACGAGGGCGAGCCCGAGGGCCAGCAGTACCACCTCATCGGCGGGCACTTCACCGGTTCCATGACCCGCCATGTGTTCGAGTCGATCACGTACCACGCGGCGATCTGCCTCCACATGGACGTCGTGCGAGGCCGGGATCCGCACCACATCGTCGAGGCGCAGTTCAAGGCCTTCGCCCGCGCCCTGCGCGCCGCCGTCGAGGACGACCCCCGCATGACCGGCGTGCCCTCCACCAAGGGCGCCCTCTGATGGCCCGCCCCACCACCGTCCCCGGCGTGCGGCCGCGCGTCGCCGTCCTGGACTACGGCTCGGGCAACGTGCACTCGGCGCTGCGTGCCGTGGAGCGGGCCGGCGCGGAGGTCGAGCTCACGCGCGATCCGCAGGCCGTGCAGGAGGCCGACGGGCTGCTCGTGCCCGGCGTCGGGGCGTACGCGTCCGTGATGCGGGCACTGACCGAGGTCGGCGGCACCCGCTGGATCGGCCGCCGCGTGGCCGGGGGCCGACCCGTCCTCGGCATCTGCGTGGGCCACCAGATCCTCTTCGACGCCGGCGTCGAGCACGGCGAGCGCACCGCAGGCATGGGGGAGTGGCCGGGTGTCGTCGCCGAGCTGCCCGCCGAGGTCCTGCCCCACATGGGCTGGAACACCGTCCGGCCGCCCGAGGGCAGCGCCCTCTTCGCGGGCATCGAGGACGAGCGGTTCTACTTCGTCCACTCCTACGGCGTGCTCGAATGGGAGTTCGACCAGACGATCTCCGCCATGCGTCCGCCCCAGGTCACCTGGGCGCACCACGGCGCGGACTTCATCGCCGCCGTGGAGAACGGCCCCCTGTCGGCCACGCAGTTCCACCCCGAGAAGTCCGGGGACGCCGGGCTGCAGCTGCTGCGCAACTGGCTGGAGACCCTCTGATGCCCTACTGGTCCGTCCTCTACCTCGCCCTCGGCGGGCTGCTGCTCGGCGCCGCCTGGTCCATGCGCACGCAGAAGGCGCCGCTGTGGGCCATCGTGATCGTCCTCGTGCTGGCCGGCATGGCCATCGCCGCCTCCTTCCTGACCGTCGGCGCCTGACCGCGCCGGCCGCCCCACCCGAGAGGAACCCCATGACCCCGAACGCCCCCGCCCTCGAGCTGCTGCCCGCCGTCGACGTCCAGGACGGCCAGGCCGTCCGCCTCGTCCAGGGCGAGGCCGGCAGCGCCACCTCGTACGGCGACCCGGTCACCGCCGCCCTGGACTGGCAGCGCGCCGGCGCGGAGTGGATCCACCTCGTGGACCTGGACGCGGCCTTCGGTCGCGGTGACAACCGCGAGGTCATGCGCCGTGTGGTGGAGGAGATCGGCGTGAAGATCGAGCTGTCCGGCGGCATCCGCGACGACGCCTCGCTCGAGAACGCCCTCGAGATGGGTGCGGCGCGCGTGAACCTGGGCACCGCCGCCCTCGAGGACCCGGACTGGACCGCGCGCGTCATCGAGCGCTTCGGCGACCGGGTGGCCGTGGGCCTCGACGTGCGCGGCACCACGCTCGCCGCCCGCGGCTGGACCAAGGAGGGCGGCGACCTCTGGGAGGTGCTCGCCCGCCTCGAGGATGCCGGCTGCGCCCGCTACGTGGTCACCGACGTCACGAAGGACGGCACGCTCAAGGGGCCGAACACGGAGCTGCTCGCCCAGGTCTGCGCGAAGACCGCGAAGCCGGTCGTCGCCTCGGGCGGCATCTCCTCCCTCGAGGACGTTGCCGCGCTCGCGGCCATGACCGGCCAGGGCGTCGAGGGCGCGATCATGGGCAAGGCGCTGTACGCCGGCCGCTTCAGCCTGGAGCAGGCGCTGGCCGTCGCCGGCGGCGCCACGGTGGAGCAGGCGCGCTCCGAGCAGCCCGGCCCGGTCGCCCCGTGACGGGCTCGCACGACGACGGCGGCCTGGCCCGCGACGACGGGCTCGGTCCGATCGACGAGACGGTCGCGGTGCCGCATCCGGCGGCCCGGGAGCTGCCGGGGCACATCCGGGCCGCACTCGACCGCATGCGGGAGAAGACCGCGGGCGAGAACACCGCGGACACCGCGGGCGTCCCGTGGCAGGGCCGTGACCTCTCCGGCCCCGGCGTGGACGGCTCCGCGAACCCGTTGCACGTGTTCGACGAGGACGACGGCACCAGCCCGGCCGAGTGGACCGCCGTCATGTCGGCCCTGACGGACGGCTCCGCCGGTGAGCGGGAGGTGACGGAGGTGCTCGCGCGCATCCGCGTGTTCGCCGCCGTCGTGCCCACCCTTGCCGTGGACGAGGACGACGTCCACGACCACGCCGACCACACCGGTCACGAGCACGACGTCGCGGCGCACGGGGACAAGGCCGCGGACGTGGCCCTCGTGACCATGCGCGCGCCGGACGGCCGGCAGGCGCTGCCGGTGTTCACGAACGTGCCCGCGCTGACGGCATGGAACCCGGTCGCCCGACCCGTGGCCGTGTGGCTGCCGCGTGCCTGCCTGTCCGCCGTGGACGAGGGCTGTGAGCTCGTCGTCATCGACGCCGGCGCCGAGCACACGTACGTGGTGCGACGCCCGGCCGTGTGGTCGCTCGCCCAGCAGAGGGAGTGGACCCCCGCCTATCGGGACCAGGAGATCGCGGACGAGATCGCCGAGGTCGCCGACCTGGTCCCGAACCTGCTCAACCTGGGCCTCGCACCCGGGTCGGGGGTGGCCACGCACACGGGCTCCGGCGCGGTGATGAACGGAGGCGGGGCCGGGCCCGAGCTGCAGATCGTCGCGATGCCCACCCGGGACGCCGACGCGGCCGGGGTGCGCCTGATGACGGCCACGCTCAAGACCCTCCTGGCAGACCTGCCGCTGCTGGCCGAGCGGGCCGACTCCGTGGAGATCACGGTCCGCCGACCCTGATCGGTCGCCCGGCCTGTCCGGTACCGTTGAGGGGGAGGGGAGGGCCCGTGGTGGCCCCACCCCATCCTGGAGGCCGTGCGCCGCGCGCCGGCCCCATGCCTCCCATCCTCCGAGGAGTACCCATGAGAACCAGAACCTTGACCGGCGTCGCCACCGCGGCGCTGGGCGCGGTGGTGGTGGCCGGTGCCGGCCCCGCCCTCGCGCAGACCACGCTCACCCAGGGCTCGGCGATCACTGCGCCGGCCGGGGCGTGCAGTCTGACCATCGTCGACGACGCCACCGCCTACACCGCGGCCCACTGTGGTGCGGGCCAATGGCAGATCGGCTCGACCGTCCGCGACGTCGACGGCACCGCGATCGGCACCGTCTCGGCACTGCCCGGCGATTCGGGCGTGGACGCGGTCCGCGTGGCCCTGGCCGACGACGTCGACGTCGTGGGCGACTGGTCCACGCGGCCGGCCTCGTCCATCGGTGTGGGCGAGACCGTCTACACCCACGGCTCGTCCGTGCCGCTGGGCGCGCCGAACACCGTGTCCCACACGCAGACCTTCGAGGCCGCCACGGTCTGCGACGACGCGTACGCGGATCAGGTTGCCCTCGACACCGCCTCGACCTACGCCGGCGACTCGGGCGGGGCCGTCTATGACGCCCAGCAGCGGGTGGTCGGGGTCATCTCGGGCATCGCCCCGGTGACCTTCGACGCCGAGGGCAACGTGGTGGGCTGCGACGCCCAGGCGATGTCCTCGATCATGGTCCCGGTCGAGTCCCTCGACGCGCTGGACGCCTCCGCGGCGCCCGCCGCCGAGACCGCCGCGGCCGCGGAGACCGCTCCGGCCGCCGAGACCGCCCCGGCGATCGCCGACGTCGCGGGCCCCGTGGCCGACGAGGACCTGCCCACCGGCGGCGAGCCCGCCGTGGACGAGTCCGAGCTGACCGAGTTCACGCCGGCTGAGGAGGAGGCCATCGCGGCCGAGCTCAAGGCCCGCGCCGAGGCCGCCGCGGAGGAGGAGGCCGCCGAGGCGGCCCCCGCTGCTGAGGCCCCGGTCGCCGAGGCCGCTGCGCCGGGCGTGACCGACGTCGTGGCCGCGCCCGCCGAGGGTGTCGCCTACGGCACCCAGGTGGTCGCGCAGACGGATCAGGGCGGCTTCGCCTCCGTCACCGTCACGGCCTACGACGCCGACGGCACGGTCCTCGGCCAGGACGGCCTGGACCTCACCGGCGAGTACCGCGCCTGGCTGCCCGTGCCGGCCGAGGTGCCCGCGGGCGGCTCCGTGGTGGTCACCGTGGTCGACGCCGCCGGCGCCGCCACGGACGCCACCGTGACCCTGGGCGGTCAGCTGGTCGGCTGATCGATTCCGCCCCGAACGACACGACGGGGCCCGGTGATCCCGCACGGATCACCGGGCCTCGTCACGTCCCGGGGCGGCCCCGGCCAGGTGGGGACGCGGTCAGCACAGCCCCTCGAGCCGCCGCCCCAGGCGGGAGAAGATCCGGGTGAGGGACTCCGCCTCGCCCGGCGCCAGGTCGCCGAGGAAGAGCTCGTCCACCTGCCGGGCGTGCTCGATCGCGGCGCGCCGGAAGGCGGACCGGCCCTCGTCGGTGAGGACGGCCTCGAAGCCCCGCCGGTCACAGGCCACCGGGCGGCGGTCGATCAGGCCGCGGGCCACGAGCGTCTTCACCTGGTAGGTGATGCGCGACGGGGAGAAGACCATCCGGGACGCCAGCTCTCCCAGCCGGAGCCGGCCCTCGGGGGACTCGTAGAGGAGCAGCAGCAGGTTGTAGTCGGCCAGCGACATGCCGCAGTCCTGCTTCAGGCGGCGCTCCACCACCTCCGTGAGCATCTGGGTGGCCTCGAAGTAGGCGCGCCAGGCGCGCTTGGGCGGGTCCACCGGGCGGTGCGCCTCCGATGCGGAGCCGAACCAGCCGCCGTCGGGCTCCGCCGGCGCCGCGTCCTGCGCGGCGGGCTCAGGGGCCGGGGTTGAGGAGCTGCTCAAAGGGGGTCACCTCCAGGTCGATGTCCGCGGGCGCGGCGGCGCGTGCCCGCGGGGGGCGGCTCAGGGTGATCTCGGCCAGGTCGCGTCCGGCGGCCCGGATGCGGGACTGCAGCGGGTCGGTCCGCATCGAGGCCTGCACGCCGGCCGCCTCACCCCAGTCATCCGAGGCCGCGAAGACCGCGGTCGGCACGATGCGGGCCTTGAGGTAGGCGAACAGCGGCCGCATGGCGGTGTCGATCATGAGCGAGTGGCGGGCGGTGCCGCCGGTGGCGCCGAGGAGCACGGGCACCCCGACGACGGACGTGGGCTCCGCGAGGTCCCAGAAGGACTTGAACAGGCCCGAGTAGGAGGCCTTGTACGTGGGCGAGACCGCGATGACGGCGTCGGCCTGGGCGACCTCGTCCAGGGCGGCGCGCAGGGCCGGGGAGATGGCGAAGGTCACCAGGGCCTGCGCGATGTCCACGGCGAGCTCCCGCAGCGTGATCAGGTGGATCTGCGGGACCACGCCGTGCTCGGAGAGCGCCGCCGAGGCGGACTCCGCCATGCGTTCGGCGAGCATGCGGGTCTGGGACGGGTCCCCGGACCCGCCGGAGACCACGGCGAGGTGCCGGGCCTGCGGCGTGAACGGGGCGGAGGCATCGGGGGCGCCGGGGGTGGTCACTGCGCGGCACCGCCCTTCGCGGCATCGGCGGTGGCGCGCTGCTCGGCGGCCGCCGCGCGGTCGAGCTGGGCCTGCGATCCCTCCTTGCCGCCGGGCACGGGAGCCTCGCCGCGGCGGGCGCGTGCCACGAGGAACTCGTGGGTCGGGGCCGCCGGGACGTCGTCCGGCTTCAGAGCGTCGAACTCCTTGCGCAGCACGGGCAGGACCTCCTCGCCGAAGAGGTCGATCTGCCGCAGGACGGTGTCCGTGGGCAGGCCGGCGTGGTCGATGAGGAACATCTGACGCTGGTAGTCGCCCACCCAGTCGCGGAACGTGAGCGTGCGCTCGATGACCTGCTGCGGCGAGCCGACCGTCAGGGGCGTCATCCTCGAGAAGTCCTCGAGGGACGGGCCGTGGCCGTAGACCGGCGCGTTGTCGAAGTAGGGGCGGAACTCCGCCACGGCGTCCTGCGAGTTCTTCGCCATGTAGGCCTGGCCGCCCAGGGCCACGTACGCCTGATGGGCCTTGCCGTGGCCGTAGTACTCGTAGCGCTGGCGGTACAGGCGCACCATCTGGATGACGTGCTCCTTGTTCCAGAAGATGTTGTTGTGGAAGTAGCCGTCGCCGTAGTAGGCGGCCTGCTCGGCGATCTCGGGGGAGCGGATGGAGCCGTGCCACACGAAGGGGGCGACGCCGTCCAGGGGCTGCGGGGTGAGGGTGAAGTCCTGCAGCGGGGTGCGGTGGTTGCCGCTCCAGTCCACGGTCTCCTCATGCCACAGGCGGTAGAGGAGGTTGTAGTTCTCCACGGCGAGTTGGATGCCCTGGCGGATGTCCTTGCCGAACCACGGGTACACGGGGCCGGTGTTGCCGCGGCCCATCGTCAGGTCCACGCGACCGTCGGCGAGGTGCTGCAGGTACGCGTAGTCCTCGGCCAGACGCACCGGGTCCATGGTGGTGATCAGGGTCGTCGCCGTGGAGAGCTGGAGGGTCTCGGTCTGCGCGGCCAGGTAGGCCAGCAGCGTGGGCGGGTTGCCCGGGGCCACGAAGGGCGGGTTGTGGTGCTGGCCGGTCGCGAACACCTCGAAGCCCGCCTGCTCGGCGTGGCGGGCGATCTTGACGGTGTCCTTGATCCGCTGATGCTCGGTGGGGGCGGTCCCGTTCGTCGGATCGGCGGTGATGTCGCCGATCGTGAAGACGCCGAACTGCATGGTGTGCTCCTCAGTGTGCCCGGGGGCGGGTCTCACGGTGCCGGCCGCGCCGTCGCCGTGTTCTTCAAAAATGAACTATACCGCACAACGAGCCGCCCCGTCCTGAATATTCCGCAGGGCCCGACACGGCAGACTGGTCCCATGAGCCCCGCCTTCGACGCCGGTCGCCTCGCCCACACGGACGTCCTCATCCTGCAGCAGGTGACGAGCTTCCTGTCCAACGACATCCAGGTGACGGACCCGGACGGGCGCACCGTCGTCTCGGTGGTCACTACGGGCGGGGGCCTGGGCCGAATGCTGATGGGGAACCGCAGCTTCGACGTGGTCGACGGTGACGACGGCCGCGTGCTCTTCCGCCTCGCCGACCCGGCCACGTTCGGCCGCGACCGCTTCGCGATCCTGGACGCCGACGGGCTGCCCTTCGCCAACCTCGTCCGCCAGATCGCGTTCCTGCGGACGTCCGTGAACGTCGAGGTCGTGGACGGCACGTGCTTCGCGGTGACCGGCGACCTGTGGGACCACGACTACGCCATGACCGTGGGCCAGCAGCCGATCGCCCGCGTGACCGCGCGGTTCGGAGGCGTCATGAACGCCCTGGCCGGGCGCTCGCGGTACGAGATGCGCCTGGACCCCGGCATGCCGCCCGTGGTGCGCTGCGCCGTGCTCGGCACGGCCATCGCCCTCGACCTGATCCGGGCCAAGGACCGGCGCAGCAACGGCTGAGTCCGCCGAGCGCGCGGCCGTCTCGACGGCGCCTCCGGGGCGTGCCTTGACCCCTCCCGTAGGATTCGACGGTGGACTTCGGAGCGTACGGACGGCTGTTGCAGGACCCTCGGATCCGCCATCTGCTGGCGGTGGGGTTCATCGCCCGCTTCCCGCACACCGCGGCCGGGGTGATCCTCACCCTGCACGTGGCGCTCACGCTGGGCCTGGGCTACGGCCAGGCCGGCCTGGCTGGGGCGGCGATGACGCTGGGCATCGCGGTGGGCTCGCCGTGGCGGGGCCGCGTGGTGGACGCGAAGGGGCTGCGCCGTGCACTGCTGCCCTCCGTGATCGCGGAGGCCGTGATCTGGCCGATCGTCCCGTGGCTGCCGTTCTGGCCGATGCTCCTGGCCGTGTTCCTGGGCGGCGTGTTCTCACTGCCGATCTTCTCCGTCGTCCGGCAGGGACTCGGCGTGCTCACCCACGGCAAGGACCGGCAGACGGCGTTTGCCCTGGACTCCATCGTCACGGAGACGATCTTCATGATGGGCCCGGCGCTGGGCGCCGTCGTCGCGGCCACGTGGTCGAGTGCCCTCGGCCTGACCATCGTCGGCCTCTCCAGCGCGCTGGGCGGCATCCTGCTGATGTGGTTCAACCCGCCGACACGGTCGAGTCAGCTGGCCGTCGTCGGACCGGCGACCGAGGATCCCTACACCGAGGAGCAGGACCGTCAGGAGGCGATCGCCCAGGCGGTGACCGCCGCGCCCATGCACGTGGAGATGGCCGCCCCCAGCCTGGCGACCGGTGCGCTGCCGGCCATCACGGAGGCCATCCCCCTGGTCACCGGGTCGCTGCCCGTCATCGCCGCGGACGGCTCCGGGCCGACGACGGCGCCGCGCCGGGCCCGGGCCGAGCGGCTGCGGCAGTGGCGGCGGACCCACTTCTCCTGGGTCGGGCCGGAGGTGCTCGGTGTGCTCGTGGTGTCGATGGCGGCCGGGATCGTCATGGTCGGCACCGAGGTCTCGATGGTGGCCGAGCTGGAGTCGCAGGGCGCCGCGGCGTCGGTGGGTCTGGTGTACGCGTTCTGGTGCGGCGCCTCCGCCGTGGGCGGGCTCTTCTATGGGGCCTGGGGCCGCCAGGTGCACCCGTACCTGCTGATGGCGCTGTTCGCCGTGGCGACGGTGCCGCTCGCGCTCGTGGACGGGGTGTGGGCGCTCGCGCTGGCCTCGATCCCCTCGGGTCTGCTGACGGCGCCGACCCTGGCCTCGGCCTCGTCCCGGCTCTCGCACCTCGTGGTGGAGGAGCGGCGCGGCGAGGCGATGGGCTTCTACGGCTCGGCCATGACCGCCGGCGCCGCCATGGGCGCCCCGCTGGCCGGCGTGTTCATCGACGGCGTCGCCCCGTCCGCGGGCTACGTGTTCGCGGCGGCCGCGGGCTTCGTGCTCGTGCTGCTGGCCGCCCTGGCGACGGTGATGCGCGGGCGGCGTCCCGCCTGAGCCGGACCCGCTCCGCGCGTCAGGCCAGGAGCTCGTGGATGCGGCGGACCAGCACGGCGGTGAGGTCCGCGTCGAAGTCCGCGGTGGAGGAGTCCATGAACAGGTGCCGGTCCGTGTCGTACTCGAAGAGGTCGGCGGGGCGGTCCGGGTGCTCGGCGGTGGCCGCGTAGGAGCGGGCGGTCTCGAGGTCGCCCTCGAGGGCCCAGGGGTCGCGGGTGCCGAGGTGGATCTGCAGGGCGGTGTGGGGCTGCCAGAGCGGGGCGTAGGCGTCGAGGGCCAGGACGCCGGCCATGGCGATGCACGCGCGGAAGCCGGGGACCACCTGGGCGGCACGCCAGGCGGGCATCACGCCCATGCTGATGCCCGCGACGACGGAGGCCTCGTGGTGCTCGGCACACGCCCTCATCCCGCGCCGGCCGATCTCCTCGAAGCCGATCTGTTGGGCGTGGGCGACACCCTCGTCCACGGTGGCGAAGGTGCGGCCGTCGTAGAGGTCAGGGGTGTGGACGGTGTGACCGCCGCTGGCGATCTGTTCGGCGAGCGCGCGCACGCCGTCTGTGAGACCGAGGGCGTGGTGGAAGAGGACGATCTGCGCCATGGGTCAGAGCGTAGACCGCGGTGAGCGGCTGCCCCAGAGTGCGGGTGGGTGATCGGGGCGAAGAAGTGAGGTGGCTCGCGTCTGTCGCCACGGGTGAGTTGCCGCTCATTGCGTGGAGGGCAAGCGCAGTGTTTCTCCGACCGGTGCTCTGGGTTCTCGTTGCAGCGCTCCTCCCCGGGCGTGCTCTGCTGGGTGGGGGCGAGACTCGGGGACGCATGCTGTCGGTGCGGATGCGGAAAGGAGGCTCCTGCCCACCGGAGACTGCGCGAGCGAGCGGCGAGGAATCTTCTGCATGAGTGCCGAGGCACTCGTGCGAACGGTCACGGGGCTACTCGAGGCAGGACCGGACAGCAGCCTCCTCGCTTCATCCGTCTTGCGACCTTCGGGACGTCTTCGCCGGACGATGCGGCGTCCCCTTTGGACGGACGGCGACGAAGGGGCGCCCTGTCCGACTGCTCCTGGCGACCTCGACCACGGCATCCACGTTCGACGGAGGACGGGAGAACGTCTCGCCGGGTGGACGTCGGAGCTGAGTCCACCGTTCCGCTGCGGTCACACGGGAATCGCCGTCAGTGCGGTCACGCCGGGGCGGGAGACGCGAGCTGGCAGGGCATGCCGGGTTCGGGGACGGCGGGACTGATGTGCACGGCCCGCCCCGGCAGGGGCTCGACCTCGGTCAGCCGTGGCCAGATGAGCCGGTGCTCGGCGTTCGTCCCGGCCGGCACGAAGAAGCGGTGGGGCAGGTGCAGCAGCAGCCGGCCCGTCGCCAGCTCTCGGCCGCCGAACACCGCCAACCGCAGGCCGGCGGCGGTCGGACGGCCGAGCCAGTCGTGGACGTCCTCCTCGACCGTGCGGTAGGTGTCCCCGACGCGCAGGCCGGACCACGCGTTCCAGCCCGTGATCACCGCCGTGCCGCCGGCGGCCGCGAGCTCGCGCAGGCGGGCCAGGGCGGCCTCCCCGGCCCCCTCGGAGTCCGGGGTCAGCACCGGCAGCCCGGACCGCGCGGCCGCCGCGGCCTCCCCGGTGCCGTCCAGCACGGCCACCGGCCGGCCGCTGCGCAGCGCCACTTCGACGACGGCGGCCAGCGTCTCCGCGCGACCGCCCGCGGCCTCGACGATCCATGCGGTGCGTCCCTCCGCGCCGGTCGGCCACCGCCAGGGACGGTGCCGGCCGTGGGCCGCGTCGTCGAGCAGGGCCAGGGCCGTGGCCTCCGCCCGGCGAGCGCGGTCCGGCACCCAGCGCTCCGGCAGGGCGGGGGTGACCACGGGCGGGGGTGTCGGCCAGTCACCCGCCGCGTACTTCTCCACCAGGACCGAGACGACGGCCTCCCAGGGGGCGACGGCCGGGGCGGCCGCGGCCTCGCCCAGCCGTCGCCACACGGGCGTGCCGCCGTCGACCGTCCACTGGGACGCGCGGAACGGGACCGTCGGGCGCCCCGCCGTCGAGAGGATCGCGGAGCCGGGGCGGCGCGGGTCGAGCCGGGCCGCGGCAGCCGTGCCCACCAGGTCCCACGACTCCTGCTCCGTCGCGGTGCGCAGGGCGATCGTGCTGCCCAGGTTCGAGCGTAGGTCCGAGCCCACCGCACCCGTGGCCCGCTGCGTGGCCAGGATGAGATGGAAGCCGAGGGAACGGCCCGTGGCGGCCAGACGCTGCAGGACGGCGGCCGCGTCCGGGTGGTCGTCCACGAGCACGCGCAGTTCGTCGATCGCCACGACGAGCCGAGGCAGCGCCGCGTCCGGATGGCGGCGACGGAAACCGGGATAGTCGCTGACCCCGGCCTCTGCGAAGAGGGCCTCGCGGCGATGCAGCTCCGCCCGGATGGCGCTCAGCGCCCGCAACGAGGCCGTTCCCACGTGGTTGGTCTCCAGGCTCATCGTGTGGGGGAGCGCGCCCAGCGGACCGAACGACGCGCCGCCCTTGAAGTCCAGCAGCAGGAACGCGACCTCGGCCGGCGGGTGGTGCGCCGCAGCCCCCAGCAGGAGGGACAGCAGGAGATCCGACTTCCCGGATCCCGTGGTGCCCGCGATGAGCAGGTGCGGCCCGTCGGCGGCCAGGTCCATCTCGACGACGCCCGTCTCGTCGCCGCTACGGGCGAGGGTCACGGTGAGCCCGTCGACGGCATCGCGGGCGCCCACCTGCCCCGGTGGTGTGAGCGTGCCGTCGCCGTCGTCGGTGGGCAGCAGGCCGAGGTCCACGACGTCGTCGGCCAGCTCGGTCAGCCAGGCGACCAGGGTGCCGTCGGCGAGGCCGTCGGCGGTCACGTCCTCGAAGCGCTGTTGTTCGGCCGGGACCACGACGGTGCGCCCGCGCAGGTCGACGACGGCGTCCCCCGGCGCAGGCGACGGCCCGGTGAAGTCGTACCGCGTCCAGGGCAGATCCGCCCGGGCCGTGGGCGTCGTCCCCGCGTCGCCGCCGATGGCGGCCCGCCACGCTCGCCACGCCGGATCCAGTGCCGCGTCCTCAGGAGCCGACACCAGCAGCCGCGGGCCGGACCCGCCCGACCACCAGGTGCGGCGGACTCCACCGGCCTCCACCACGAACGCGCCGTCGGCGGCCACCGCGTGCCGCAGGAGCTGGAACACCGCCCACCGGCAGGCCCCGGCCACATCGCGCGGCGGCCCGAGCACGACGACGCGCGACTCCGGCGGTGACGTCGTCATCACGGTGCGCCGCGACGTGACGGCCTCCACCCATGCCTCGTCCGGGTCGTCCCGCGACAGGGACAGCGCCCCGACGCCGGAACCCCACGAGACCGCCACGGCCTCGTCGGCCCCCGACGTCAGCCCGAAGCGGTCCGTCGCGCCGGAGCGGACGGCGCGGGCCACCGCACCGGGGCTCAGTGCCGCCTGAGCCCGCCGGCGCACGACCGCGTCCGCGCGGGCGGCGAGCAGCCGCGCATGCCGCAGCCGGGTACGGCGCTGCATCGCCAGCATGACCAGCGCCACCGTCACGGACAGCACACCGAACAGCAGGAACACCGGGTTGCCCATCATCAGGACCAGGGCGACCCCGAGCACCAGCGGGCCCAGGGCCGCCACCAGCGGGATCACGACGGACTGCCGGGCCGGTGGGGATCCGAGGTCGACGGCGGGCGGCTCCGGCGTGACCGGCCGCGGCAGGGCGGCCCCGGGCCCGCGGACCAGGCCCAGGGCGGTCCGGCCCACAGGGAGCGGGCTGCGGCCGTCCCACAGGCGTCCGGTGTCCCGAGGACCGTCGTGGACGTGCAGCCCGGTGGGCGCGAGCCGCAGACGCATCGGCCGCGACGGGGCAGAGGGGTCGTCCAGCAGCAGCCGCGCCCCACCGCGTCCCACGCTCAACCCGCCCTTCCCCAGAGGGACGAGGCGGCCGGCGTCGGGTCCGTGCTCGGTGACCACCGCGAGCTCCGGCCCCCGGGCCGGTGCACTCCCGACCCGTTCCGCGTACGTCACGCTGCGCGGCCCGGCAGCGCACCGGCGCAGCGACCGGGCGGGAAAACGTTCCCGCACCGCCCGGTCCTGCTCGCCCGCGTCGGCGGGGAAGTGCTCCACCCGCCATGTCTCGGGAGCGGCCCCGCCCAGGATCCGCACGCTCCAGGCCATCCCCGCCCCTCCCTCCCGAGAACGGCGACCGGCCCGTCCGGCCGCCTGGGGACGACCCTGCCACGGCCGGATGGCGGTTCGGGCGGCCTGTGGACAACTCCCCGTCGAACGGGACCGCCGCCACGTTGTCCACAGTCATGGTGTCCTGGACCACACGCATCGACGGAACGGGGTATCTTCCTGATCGAGACATGTGCGGCGCTGGGGATGGCGCCGAATCGGGCACAGGAGGGACACATGGATGCGGTGCGCATTCTCGAGGACGAGATCCGGGAGATCGTCCGGCGGCAGGGCATCGACCCGCAGCGTGAGCACGCCCGGGTCCTGACGCTCATCCAGGACGCGGCCGCGGACTACGAGTCCCGCGCGATGGTCAGCTCGCTGCCGGACCTGGACGATCCCGTGGCGGCGCGGCAGGACCTGTTCGACCGCATCGCGGGCCTCGGGCCGCTCCAGCGGCTCATGGACGATCCCTCCGTGGAGGAGATCTGGCTGAACGCGCCGGACGCCATCTACTGCGCGCGGTCCGGCCGCTCCGAGCTGACGGGCATCGTCCTGACCGAGGAGGAGGTGCAGGACCTCGTCGAAGTCATGTTGAAGTCCTCGGGCCGGCGGCTGGACCTGTCGATGCCGTTCGTCGACGCGGCCCTGCCAGACGGTTCGCGCCTGCACGTGGCCATCCCCGACATCACGCGGCGGCACTGGGCCGTGAACATCCGGAAGTTCATCGCCCGGGCGCGCCGGCTGGACGACCTCGTCCGGGGCGGTTCCCTCACTCCGACGGCGGCCCGCTTCCTGGACGCGGCCGTGGACGCGGGCATGAACATCCTCGTCAGCGGGGCCACCCAGGCGGGCAAGACCACCCTGCTCAACTGCCTGGCTTCGGCCATCGGCCCGCGGGAGCGGGTGATCACCGTGGAGGAGATCTTCGAGCTGCAGATCCCGGTGCGCGACGTCGTCGGGCTGCAGTGCCGCCAGCCGAACCTGGAGGGCCACGGCGAGATCCCGCTGCGTCGCCTCGTCAAGGAGGCGCTGCGGATGCGCCCGGACCGCCTGATCGTCGGCGAGGTGCGCGAGGCCGAGGCGCTGGACATGCTCGTCGCTCTGAACTCCGGCCTGGCCGGCATGTGCACGATCCACGCGAACTCGGCCGCGGACGCGCTCACGAAGCTCTGCACGCTGCCGCTGCTGGCCGGGGAGAACATCTCCCGGGACTTCGTCGTCCCGACGGTCGCCACGTGCATCGACGTCGTCGTGCACTGCGAGCGCGACCGTCAGGGCCGCCGGCGGGTGCGGGAGATCCTCACCGTCGGCTCACGGGTGGAGGGCGGGGTCATCGAGACGTCGGCGCTCTTCCAGCGTGACGCCGAGGGCGACCTGCGCCTCAACGAGGGTGCGAACCTGGAGTTCGAGGCGCTCGCCCGTCGCGGCGTGGACGTCCACGAGCTGGTGGGGCTGCGCTGATGGCCGCGCTGCTGGGGCTCGCGCTCGGCTGCGGCCTGTTCCTGCTGTGGTGGTCCCTCTGGTCCCCTCCCACGGAGAAACCCGGGGCCGCCCGCCCCGACTCGCGCCTGCGTGTGCTGATCGCCCAGTCCGGCATCCAGCGTCTCAGCCCGGCCGGCGTCGTGTCCGCCATGGCCGTCGGCGGTCTCGTGGTCGGGCTGCTCGTCCTGTCGCTGACCAGTACGTGGACCATCGCCGCGTGCTTCGCCGTCTTCGGCGCGGCCGTGCCCTGGCTGCTGTTGTCCTGGCAGGCCCGCCGGCGGTCCACGGCACTGCGCGAGCTGTGGCCGGACGCGATCGACCACGCCCGGTCGGCCATCCGCGCGGGCCTGACTCTCCCGGAGGCGCTCATCCAGCTCGGGGAGACCGGGCCGGAGGGGCTGCGCGAGCCGTTCCAGCAGTTCGCCCGGGACTACCGGGCCGGAGCCCGCTTCGTGGACGCACTGGACCGGCTCAAGGCCCGGATGGCCGACCCCGTCGCGGACCGCCTGGTGGTCTCGCTGCGCCTGACCCGCGAGGTCGGCGGCGCCGACATCGGCCGTCTGCTGCAGACCCTCTCCGAGTTCCTCCGGCAGGACGCCCGCATCCGCGCCGAGCTCGAGGCCCGGCAGTCGTGGACCGTGAACGCGGCCCGGTTGGCGGTGTGCGCCCCGTGGCTCGTGCTCCTGCTGCTGGGGACCCAGCCCGCCGCGGTCGCGGCCTACCGGTCCGCCGCCGGCGGGGCCGTGCTCCTCGCCGGCATGGTGGCCTCCGTCGTCTGCTACCGCGTCATGCTCCGCATCGGCGCGCTGCCCCGGGAGAAGCGGGTGTTCGCATGACGTCCGCGCTGATCTGGGCCGCGCTCCTGGGCCTCACCCTCGGGGCGGGACTGCTCCTCATCCTGGTCACCCAGCCGGTGGGCTGGCGCCCCAGCCTCGAGCAACGGGTCGAACCGCAGCTGCGCCACCACATCCCGGCCTCCCGCCTCCTCGAGGAGGAACGTGCGGGCGCCTCACCCTGGGGAGCGTGGGGACGCATCCTCGATCCCGTGGTGCAGGCCGGAGTCGGCTGGGTCCAGCGCATCTCCCCGGGCGGGGTGGCGCTCGACCGCAAGCTGGCCGCCGCGGGGCTCGCGGTCACGTCGACGGACTTCCGTGCCCAGCAGGTCCTGAGCGGAGCCGCGGGGGCCGCCGTGGCGGCCGTCCTCGCGCTCAGCCTCACCGTCACGGGCCGCGTGCCGGTGATCACGGGGGTCGCCCTCGTGGTCGCCGGCGGCATGGCCGGGTTCCTGCTCCGGGAGCAGCTGCTCTCCCTGCGGGTGCGACGGCGGCGCGAGGCCATCCTCTCCGAGTTCCCGTCCGTGGCCGAGCTGTTCGCGCTCTCGGTGGGCGCGGGGGAGAGCGCCGCCGGAGCGCTCGAACGCATCGCGGGGACGGCGCGCGGGGAGCTGGCCGGCGAGTTCCGCACCACGCTCGCCGACATGCGTGCCGGGGCGTCGCTGTCCGCGGCGCTCAAGGCCATGGGACGGCGCGTGCAGCTGGCCCCCGTCGAACGGTTCATCGGGGGCGTGCTCATCGCGCTCGACCGCGGCACGCCCCTCGCCGACGTCCTGCGCGCGCAGGCCCAGGACGTGCGTGAGATGGGTCGCCGCGAGCTCATGGAGGCCGCCGGCCGGAAGGAGATACAGATGATGGTGCCCCTCGTGTTCGGCATCCTCCCGCTGACGGTGATCTTCGCCGTCTTCCCCGGCATCTCCCTGATGCGCCTGGGGTTCTGAAGACCCACAACTGAATAGTCCATCCATCCACCCACGATCACCATCCACTCCGGCCGCACGGGCGGCCGGCCACCCGAGGAGGGGACCATGCTCCACCACCACGCCATCACCGTCCTGGCCGCCCTGCGCGCCCTCATCCACGACGACGTCCGCGACGAGCGCGGCGACGTCCCCGGCTGGGTGATGATCACCCTCATGTCCGCCGTGCTCGTGGCCGGCCTGCTGGCCCTCGCCCTGCCGGCGCTCCAGGGACTGTTCAACCAGGCCATCTCCCAGGTGTCCCAGGGCGGCTGAGCATGCCCCGGGGTGCTGCCCACGGCGCGCAGGCGCCCCGTGGCGGCCACACGGGTGTCCGCTGGCGGGACGACCGGGGCGCCGCGGTGGCCGAGTCCACCATGGTGATGACCCTGGTCGTCCTGCTCTTCGCGGCGCTGCTCCAGGCCGGCGTCGTGATCCACACGCGCAACGTGATGATCGACGCCGCCTCCGCCGGCGCCCGGTACGGGGCGCTCGCGGACCGGAGCCCCGAGGACGGCGTCCAGCGGGCTCGGGAGCTGCTCTCGGCCGGCGTGCCCGGCCAGTCCGGGGCCGACGTCGCCGCGGAGCTCACCAGCCAGGACGGGGTCCCGGTCCTGCGCGTCACGGTCTCGAGCTCGCTGCCCGGCCTGGGGTTCCTGCCGGGCCCGATCCCCGTGGAGGTGAGCGGTCATGCGTTCCGTCAATGACGTCCGCGACGAGCGGGGAGCGGCCACGGTCGAATTCCTGGGCCTCACCCTCGTCCTGCTGATCCCCGTGGTGTACCTGATGATCTACGTCTCCCAGGTCCAGGCCGCGGCGTTCGCCTCGGTCGCCGCCGCTGACCAGGCCGTCAAGGCCCTGGTCGCCGAGGCCGATCACCCCAGCGCAGGCGCCGCCCACGCCACCGTCGAGCTCACGCTCGCCGACTACGGCGTGGGCGCCGGCCAGTACGACCTGACCATCGGCTGCGACCAGGGCGGCTGTGGCACGCTCGAACCGGGCGAGGTCGTCGCCGTGCGGGTGGACGTGGGGGTGCCCGTCCCTCTCACGCCGGCAGCGTGGTCGCTGACCCCCGTGACGGTGGGTTCCGACGCCCGGCAGACTGTGCCGAGGTTCTGATGCGCCGCCGCCTCACCGCTCGCCTGGGTCACGACGACGGGCAGACCACCGTCCTCACCGTCGGCCTGTGCGCCGTGCTCGTGGCCCTCATGCTGGTCATGCTCGCGGTCACCACCGTGCAGTTGCAGCACCGCCGCCTGCAGTCGCTCGCGGACTCGGCCGCCATCGCCGGGGCAGAGGAGCTCGGCTTCCGGCTGGGGGAGGACCCGGGCGTCGTGCTCTCCGACGACGACGTCGCCGCCTCCGCCAGCGCACACCTCGCGGCCGTCGGTGCCCAGGAGGCCGTGCCCGGGCTCGGCGGGATGAACGCCCGCGTGGCCGACGACGGCACCACCGTCGTCGTCACCCTCGACGCCCGGGCCGATCTGTTCGCCATGACCGGCCCGTTCGCGGGGACACTGCCCCTGTCGGTCCCCCTCGAGGCGACGGGCAGCAGTCGCACTAGCCTGGCCCGGTGATCCGCTTCCTCCACGGCATCGGTGGCCGGCCCGCCCACTTCGAGCCCCTTACTGACGCCCTCGGCGCCGTGGCCGACCTCGCCGCCTCGCCCGCCCTGCCCGGCCACCCGGGCACGGACGCCGGCGGTCAGGGCCGCCCCCGGGCCGCACGGCCGGCGATCGAGGCGGACCCCGTCCTCGACGCCGCCCGCACCTGGGCGGCGCAGGCCGGCCCCGTGCCGGGGCTGCTGATCGGCCACAGCACGGGCGGGGTCATCGCGCTGCGCGCCGTCGCCGACGGGCTGGTGCGGCCCCGCGCCCTCGTGGTCATCGACTCGAACGTCCCGGTGACGGACACCGCCCTGGCCGCCCGGGCGGCCAAGGCCCGCCTCGCCGCCCGCCCGGACTGGCGGAGCGTGCTCCGCGCCTCGCTCGCGCGGGACCTCCTCGTCCCGGAGCCGTGGCGCGAGCGGATCCTGACCGACCTGGACGCCACGCCGGACCATCCGATGCGCGAGCTCTGGGCCGCCGTCCTCGCCGCGGACACCCGTGCCCTCTGGGCCGGCATCACCGTCCCGACGCTATACGTGCGCAGCACCCGGGACGTCCACCAACGGGACCTGGACGCGGTCACGCAGCACGCCACCGTCGTCGATGTCAGCACGGGCCACTGGCCGCACGTCACGGAGCCCGAGGCCGTCGCGGCGGCGATCCGCCGCTGGCACACGACCGGCGTCCACCCCACGCGGTAGGCTGGCCGAATCATGGCTGATACTGACTTCTCTGCGGAGATCGACTCCCTGCGCCACACCCTGGCCTCTATCGAGCAGGTCTCGGACCTCGACCGCATCAAGGCGGACATCGCCGAACTGGAGCAGCAGGCCTCCGCACCGGACCTCTGGGACGACCCGGAGGAGGCCCAGAAGGTCACCTCCAAGCTCTCCCACCGTCAGACGGACCTCAAGCGCATCACCTCCCTGGAGAGCCGCATCGAGGACCTGGAGACCATGGTCGAGCTCGCCGCGGAGGAGGACGAGCCCTCCCTCCTCGACGACGCGAACCAGGAGCTGACCTCCATCCGCAAGGCCCTGGAGGAACTCGAGGTCGTCACGCTGCTCAGCGGCGAGTACGACCAGCGCGACGCCGTCGTGACCATCCGCGCGGGCGCCGGCGGCGTGGACGCGGCCGACTTCGCCGAGACCCTCATGCGCATGTACCTGCGCTGGGCCGAGCAGCGCGGCTGGTCCACCAAGGTCATGGACACCTCCTACGCGGAGGAGGCCGGCCTGAAGTCCGTCACCTTCGAGGTCAACGCGCCCTACGCGTTCGGCACCCTCTCCGTGGAGGCCGGCACGCACCGCCTCGTGCGCATCAGCCCCTTCGACAACCAGGGCCGCCGCCAGACGTCCTTCGCGGCGGTCGAGGTGGTGCCGCTGATCGAGTCGGACGACTCCATCGAGATCCCCGAGTCCGAGATCAAGGTGGACGTGTTCCGCTCCTCGGGCCCCGGCGGCCAGTCCGTGAACACCACGGACTCCGCCGTCCGCATGACGCACCTGCCCACCGGCATCGTCGTGTCCATGCAGAACGAGAAGTCGCAGATCCAGAACCGTGCCGCCGCCCTGCGCGTGCTCCAGTCCCGTCTGCTGCTGCTGCGCAAGGCCGAGGAGGACGCGAAGAAGAAGGAGATGGCCGGCGACGTCAAGGCGTCCTGGGGCGACCAGATGCGCTCCTACGTGCTGAACCCGTACCAGATGGTCAAGGACCTGCGCACGGGCCACGAGGAGGGCAACCCCTCCTCCGTGTTCGACGGCCACATCGACGATTTCGTGGACGCCGGGATCCGCTGGCGCGCCGAGCAGGTCAAGGCCGCCCAGGAGGACTGAGCCCCACGGCGCGGCCCCGCCGCCCAGGCCACCACGACGCCGGCCCGCACCTCCGCAGTGAGGCGCCGGCCGGCGTCGCCGTTCAAGCCCCCGCAGGGGCCTCGGGCCTGGCCCGGGAGACCGGCCCGGTGGGATGCTCGAAGCACCGGGCAGGCGCCCCCGCGCGCCGGTCCGGCACCAGACTCCATTCCCACCCAGGAGGTCGACCAGCATGACCATGCGCGCCGCCCGTTGGCACGGCAAGAAGGACATCCGCATCGAGGAGATCGACTCGCCCACGGCCGGTCCGGGGCAGGTCCTCGTGGACGTCGCGTGGTGCGGCATCTGCGGCACGGACCTGCACGAGTACCTCGAGGGCCCGATCTTCATCCCGCCGGCCGGGCACCCGCACCCGATCTCCGGCGACGCCGCCCCCGTCACGCTCGGCCACGAGATGTCCGGCACCGTCGCCGCCCTGGGCGAGGGCGTCACGGACCTCGAGGTCGGCCAGAAGGTCGTCGTGGAGCCGTACATCGTGCGCGAGGAGGACCGGGACCGACCGGACTACAACCTCGCGCCGGACATGAACTTCATCGGCCTGGGCGGCGACGGCGGCGGACTGGCCGAGCAGATCGCGGTGCAGCGCCGCTGGGTCCACCCGGTGGCCGACTCCGTGCCTCTCGACCAGGCCGCGCTCATCGAGCCGCTCTCCGTGGCCCACCACGCGTGGGTGCGGGCCGGCTCTCCGACGTCGGGCGTGGCAGTGATCGGTGGCGCCGGCCCCATCGGCGCGCTCACGGCGGCCGTGCTCAAGGGCAAGGGCCTGACGGTGTACGTCTCCGAGCTCTCGGAGCTGCGCCGCCAGAAGGTGCTCGAGGCCGGCGTGGTAGACGAGGCATTCGACCCCCGCGAGGTGGACGTGCCCGCGAAGATCCGCGAGCTGCACGACGGCCAGGGCGCGGACGTGGGCTTCGAGTGCACCTCGGTGGACGTGGTGCTGGACATGCTGCTGGACGCGGTGCGTCCCGGCGGGGTGATCGTCAACGAGTCCATCTGGGGCCACGAGCCCGCCGTGGCCCTGCACAAGCTGGTGATGAAGGAGATCGACCTGCGCGGCACCATCGCGTACGCGAACGACCACGCGGACACCATCCGCATGGTCGAGGACGGCGCCGTGGACCTCGCGCCGTTCATCACCGGCAAGATCGGCCTCGACGACCTGGTCGACCAGGGCTTCGAGACCCTCATCCACCACAACGAGACGGCCGTGAAGATCCTCGTCTCGCCCACCGGCCAGGGCCTCTGAGGCTCCGGCCCGATCCCCGGACGTCCCGACGACGGCCCGCACCCGCGCGCTGCGGGTGCGGGCCGTCGTGGTCCCTGTGCCGCGGCGCGCCGTCACAGACGCGTCGCTCCCTGGCGCGCCTGTGACCGGGGTCATAGACTGCATTTGAGTGAATCGTGATGAACCGAGTTGAACGTCCCAGGAGGACCGCATGACCGCCGAGCTGCCCCAGCCTCAGCCCACCGATGCCGTGATCGTGGGCGGTGCCCGCACGCCCTTCACCCGGCTGCTCTCGCAGCAGGCCGACCTGCGCGCCGTGGACCTGGGCGCCCACGCGATCACGCACGCGCTCGAGCGCGCCGGCGTGGCCCCCGAGGACGTGGACATGGTCTACATGGGCCAGGTCGTGCAGGCCGGCGCGGGCCAGAACCCGGCCCGCCAGTCCGCGCTCGCCGCGGGCATCCCGTTGAACGTCCCGGCCATGACGATCAACAAGGTGTGCCTGTCCGGCCTCACCGCCGTGATCGACGCCGCCCGTCTCATCCGCCTCGGCGAGGCGGACGTGGTGGTGGCCGGCGGTCAGGAGTCCATGACCAACGCCCCGCACCTGCTGCCCGGCGCGCGCAAGGGCTTCAAGTACGGCCCGGCCACCATGCTCGACGCCGTCGCGTGGGACGGCCTCACCGACTCCCTGAGCCACGAGGCCATGGGCGAGCTGACCGAGTCCGGCAACGGCGAGCGGAACATCGCCCGCGCCGAGCAGGACGAGGTCGCCGCGGCCTCGCACCAGCGGGCCGCCCGGGCCCAGTCCGAGGGCGTCTTCGAGGGCGAGATCGCCCCGGTGGAGATCCCGCAGCGCAAGGGCGACCCGCTGGTCGTCTCCCAGGACGAAGGGGTCCGCCCGGACACGACCGCCGAGTCGCTGGGCGCCCTGCGCCCGGCGTTCGCGAAGGACGGCACCATCACGGCCGGCAACTCCTCGCCCCTGTCCGACGGCGCCGCCGCCCTCGTGGTGACCTCGCGGGCCTTCGCCGAGGAGAAGGGCCTGACGATCCTCGCCACGGTGGGCGCACCCGGCCAGACCGCCGGCCCGGACAGCTCGCAGCTGCACTCGCAGCCTTCGGACGCGATCGCCGCGGCGGTGCGGAAGCAGGGCTGGGACGTGGCCGACCTTGACTTCATCGAGATCAACGAGGCGTTCGGCGCGGTGGCCGTGCAGTCCCTGCGCGACCTCGGCTACCCGCACGAGAAGACCAACATCCACGGCGGCGCCATCGCCCTGGGCCACCCGATCGGCGCCTCCGGCGCCCGGCTGGCCCTGCACGCCGCCCTCGAGCTCGACCGGCGCGACGGCGGCCGCGCGGCCGTCTCGCTCTGCGGCGGCGGCGGCCAGGGCGAGGCCCTGATCCTCTTCCGCTGACGGACCGCCCCTGACAGAAAGGACCCCGGACATGGCTCTCGACAAGACCGTGGCCACGCCCGCCGAGGCGGTGGCGGACGTGCCGGACGGCGCGTCCCTGGCCGTCGGCGGCTTCGGGCTCTCCGGCAACCCCGTGCAGCTCATCGAGGCCCTGCTCGAGCAGGGCGCCACGGACCTGTCCGTCGTCTCCAACAACTGCGGCGTGGACGGCTGGGGCCTGGGCATCCTGCTCGGCGCGCGCCGGCTGCGGAAGATGACCTCCTCCTATGTGGGGGAGAACAAGGAGTTCGCCCGCCAGTACCTCGAGGGCGAGCTCGAGGTGGAGCTCGTCCCGCAGGGCACCCTCGCGGAGAAGCTCCGCGCCGGCGGCGCCGGCATCCCGGCGTTCTACACCCGCTCCGGCGTCGGCACCCAGGTGGCCGAAGGCGGCCTGCCCATGCGCTACGACGCGGACGGCACCGTGGTGAAGTCCTCGCAGGCCAAGCCCACGGACACGTTCGTGCTCGGCGAGGGCTACCTCAGCCAGGCCCCGGACGAGCCCGAGACCTATGTGCTCGAACGCTCCATCGTCACCGACTTCTCCCTCGTGCACGCGTGGAAGGGCGACCGCCACGGCAACCTCGTGTTCCGCAAGGCCACCCGCCAGTTCGGCCCGCCCGCGGCCATGGCCGGCCGTGTGTGCATCGCCCAGGTGGAGGAGCTCGTCGAGCCCGGCGAGATCGACCCGGATGACGTGCACCTGCCCGGCGTCTTCGTGCACCGGATCGTGGAGGTCGGCACGGACATCGAGAAGCGGATCGAGAAGCGCACCGTGCGCGCGTCGGGGGAGGAGCAGGCATGAGCGAGCAGACCACCGGGCGCCCCCGGGGCCTGAGCCGCGACCAGATGGCGGCCCGCGCCGCGCAGGAGCTGCCGGACGGCGCCTACGTCAACCTCGGCATCGGCATGCCCACGCTGATCCCCAACCACATCCCCGCCGGGCGGTCCGTGGTGCTGCAGTCCGAGAACGGCATCCTCGGCACGGGCCCGTACCCCACGGAGGACGCCGTGGACCCGGACCTGATCAACGCGGGCAAGGAGACCGTCACCGTGAACCCGGGGGCGTCCTTCTTCGACTCCGCGCTGAGCTTCGGCATGATCCGCGGCGGCAAGATCGACGTCGCCGTCCTGGGCGGCATGGAGGTCTCCGCCGCGGGCGACCTGGCCAACTGGATGGTGCCCGGCAAGATGGTCAAGGGCATGGGCGGTGCGATGGACCTCGTCCACGGCGCCGGCCGCGTGATCGTCATGATGGACCACGTGTCCAAGGACGGCACCCCCAAGATCGTCGACCAGTGCACCCTGCCGCTGACCGGCCGCGCCGTCGTCGACCGCATCATCACGGACCTGGCCGTGATCGACGTCGTCGGCACCCCGGAACAGCCCCGCCTGGCGCTCGTGGAGACCGCGCCCGCCATCACCGAGGAGCAGGTCCGCGCGCTCACCGGCGCGCCGCTGGACTGAGCCGACGACGCCGCCCCGCGGCCCCGGCGCACCGCCTCGGCGGGCATCGGGCCGGCACGGGATAGACTGGACGGCCGCGCCCTGATCGGGGCGCGGCCGTCGCCGTGGACGCTGGAAGGACGTGAGGCCATGGGCAAGAACAGCAAGGGCAAGGCCGCCAAGCAGCCGGCCCCCGGCGAGCGCCAGGTGATCGCCAACAACAAGAAGGCGCGCCACGACTACACCATCCTCGACACGTACGAGGCCGGCATGGTGCTCACCGGCACCGAGGTGAAGTCGCTGCGCGAGGGCAAGGCCTCGCTCGTGGACGGCTTCGCGGTCTTCTACCGGGACGAGCTGTGGCTCGAGCAGGTCTACATCCCGGAGTACCTCAACGGCTCGTGGACCAACCACGCCGCCCGCCGCCGCCGCAAGCTGCTGCTGCACCGCGCCGAGCTGACGAAGATCTCCCGCCAGATCCAGGATCCGGGCCTGACCATCGTGCCGCTGTCCCTGTACTTCCTGAACGGGCGCGTGAAGGTGGAGATCGGCGTCGCGCGCGGCAACCGCGAATACGACAAGCGGCACAAGCTGCGCGAGCAGCAGGACAACCGCGAGGCCCAGCGGGCCATGCGGATGCGCAACCGGCGCGCCGGCGTGGCCTGAGCGCGGTGGACCCCTTGGGAATGCCTCGGGGGCGTGCTACGTTGTATCTCTCGCAGGGCCGGTTTCAGGACCGGCGGGCCTCGCGCCCTCCGCCTGCAGTGGTGATTGACAACCTCATAGAGGAGTCGCCCCCATGGGGCCGATCGGTTTCGACGGTGTGTGTCGCGTCGGGAGAAGCGGGCCGAGGATGCAGAGTCATCTCGTCAAACGCTCTCTGCAAACCAATAAGTGCCGAATCCAAGCGCACTGACTTCGCTCTCGCTGCCTGATCAGTGATCGAGTCCGTCACCCCGAGGTCGCTGTCGCCTCGGATCGTGGCGTCAGCTAGATAGCCACTGGGCGTCACCCTCGCCGGGGGTCGTGACGCCGACATCAATCCGGCTGGGTCCGGGTTGGCCGCCCGTCTGCGGGACGGCCAGGACCGAGCAACACCCACAGCAGACTGCGCCCGGAGAAGACCTGGCAACACCTCATCGGACGCGGGTTCAATTCCCGCCGGCTCCACTCACCACCACGGGAAGGCCCCGGAATCCCCCCGATTCCGGGGCCTTCGTCGTGTCCATGCCGGTGTGCGGCGGCCCGCCCCTCAGCCGGCCAGGACGGCGTGCAGGCCCAGGCCGGCGCCCCAGCCGACGACGACGGCCACCAGCCCCAGCCCCAGATGCGCGGTCCACAGGCGGGCGGCTGTGCCCCATCGACGGGCGAGCGCGGCGTCAGCCGCCTCAGCGGCCACGGTGGACCACGTCCCCAGGGCGAGGCAGAACCCGGACACCACGGCGGACACCGCCGCGACGAGCACGAGCCCCTGCCCGTCGCCCCAGCTCTCGGAGGCGTACACCAGCTCCGGCACGGCCAGGCCGACGGTGACGCCGAGGAGCAGGGCCGCCGTCGTGTTGGCGGTGAGCAGACCCCGGGGGCCGAGCCGGTCGGTCAGGCGCCGGCGCACCAGGGCGCCGAGCGCCCCGCCCGCCGCGAGGCAGGCCAGGAGGGCCACCTGGAGGAGAGCGAAGACCTCGTATCCCGCGCCGCTCATGCGTCCTCCGCCGAACGATCCGTCCCGACCGCGCGCGACCCCGGGGCGCCACCGGCGCGCAGGCCGAGCACGGCCGCCGCCGTCGAGAGTGCAGCCATCAGCGCGAGCACCAGCAGCACCGCTACCGCCGCGGCGAGGACGCCACCCGCCCCGGACGCCGCGGCGCCCAGCCGCACCGGCCACAGCACCAGGGCGACGGCGCTGGAGATGGTGGTGAACGCACCGAGGAAGCCGGTTCCCAGCCCCGCCACCAGGCGTGGACGCCAGTCCGGCCCGCGGCGTCGCGAGGCCGCCCACAGCAGGCCGAGCAGGAACGAGCCGAGCACGTTCACCACGAACAGCGGCAGGGCCTGGACCAGCACGTCGACCGCCCCGAACGCGGCGCCGAACGTGCCGCGGAAGTTGGGCGCCCCGGCCAGCGCGGTCACCGCGTTCATCACCCCCGCACCGCACAGCACGCCCGCGGCACCGCCGAGGGCCACCGCACCCGCAGTGCCGGGCCGGCGATCTGTCCCGCGCCCGCCCCTCCGGTCGGCCGTCGTCTCCCCCCGCACTGCTATCAGGCGCCGCCCTCGGTCTCGTCACCCGCGCGGAGGCGGGCGAGGACGTCGTCGTGGAGCAGGCCGTTCGTGGCCAGCGCGTGCCCGCCGAACGGGCCGTCCTCGCCGTCCAGCGAGGTGAAGCGGCCGCCGGCCTCGCGCACGATCGGCACCAGAGCGGCCATGTCATGCAGCTCGAGCTCGGGCTCGGCCGCGATGTCCACGGCGCCCTCGGCGACGAGCATGTAGGACCAGAAGTCGCCGAAGCCGCGCACGCGCCACACGTCCGAGGTGAGCTGCAGGAACGCGCGGATCGAGCCGCGTTCGCGCCAGCCCTCGATCGAGGAGAAGGACAGCGACGCGTCCTCGACCCGGTCCACGCCGGACACGGTGATCCGCTGAGCACGCGTGAGCGAGGTGCCCGCGAAGGCGCCCTGGCCGGCCGCGGCCCACCAGCGACGGTGCAGGGCGGGGGCGGAGACGACGCCGACGACGGGCTCGCCGTCGATCAGCAGCGCGATGAGGGTGGCCCACACGGGCACGCCGCGCACGAAGTTCTTGGTGCCGTCGATGGGGTCGACCACCCACTGCCGGCCGGAGCGGCTCAGAGATCCGCCGAACTCCTCACCCACGATGCCGTCGCGCGCCCGGGCACGGGACAGGGTCGAGCGGATGGACTCCTCGGCGGCGCGGTCCGCATCCGTGACAGGGGTGAGATCCGGCTTGGTGCTGACCTCGAGGTCCTGGGCCTTGAACCGGGACATCGTGATCGAGTCCACGTTGTCCGCCAGCATGTGGGCCAGCCGCAGGTCCTCCGTGAGGTCGCGGCCGCGGGTCGCAGGGTTCTCAGGTCGCTCCATGCCGCCCACGCTATACCGCGCGGGCCGCCTCAGTCCTCGGACGACGCCGCGTCCTCCGCCCCCGAGGGGGCCAGCCGGTTGCCGAGCAGACGCCGCAGCGAGGCCAGGCGTGCCGCTCCCGAGGGGCCGGCGTGGCCCGCGGCCACCCATGCGTCCAGGCCGCAGCCGGGGGAGTCGGCGGTGTGGGTGCAGCCGCGCGGGCAGTCCGCCAGCCCGCCGGCGAGGTCGTCGAACGCCTCCACCACGCGGTCCGGCTCGACCCAGCCCAGCCCGAAGGACCGGATGCCGGGGGTGTCCACCACCCAGGTGTCCGGCAGGGGGGCGCCGTCGTCGCCCGTCAGCGGCAGTGCGAGCGCGGACGAGGAGGTGTGCCGGCCCCGGCCGGTGACGGCGTTGACGTGGCCGGTGGCCCGTTCCGCGCCGGTGAGCGCGTTCAGGAGCGTGGACTTGCCGACGCCGGAGGGCCCCACGAACGCGCTGGTGTGCCCGATCAGCCGCTCGGCCACCCGGGCCACGAGCGAGGCGTCCAGGGCGGTGTCCCCGGTCTCGGCCTCGAAGGTCGCCGCACCGGAGGTCATCACCTCCAGGTCCAGGGCCTCGTAGTGCGCCACCAGCTCGGCCGGATCACGCAGGTCGGTCTTCGTGATGAGGAGCACCGGGTGGATGCCCGCGTCGTAGCAGGCGACGAGGGCGCGGTCGATGAAGCCGGTCCGGGGCTCCGGATTGGCCGCGGCCACCATGATCACCAGCAGGTCGGCGTTGGCCACCACCACCCGCTCGACCTCGTCCGAGTCGTCCGCCGACCGGCGCAGGACCGTGCTGCGCTCCTCGACACGGACGATGCGTGCGAGCGTGCCCTCGTCCCCGGAGAGGTCCCCGACGACGGCCACCCGGTCGCCCGTGGCGATCGGCGTGCGGCGCAGCTCGCGGGCGCGCATCGCCGTGATCCGCTCGTCCAGGCGATCCGGCAGCACCACGGCGTACCGGCCGCGGTCCACCGTGGTGACCATGCCGACCTGCGCATCCTCGTGCTTGGGCCGCTCCTTGGTGCGCGGGCGGGTGCCGCGTTTGGACGGGCGCACCCGGACATCGGACTCGTCCCACGCGGAGGGATCGAGGCGCCGGGCCATCAGCGGGCCTCCTCGGCCGCATCGCCGGGTGCCACGAGCGCGGTCCACAGTGCGGGGAAGTCCGGCATCGTCTTCGCGGTGGTCGCCACGTCCACGATGCCGGTCCCCGGCACGCGCAGGCCGACGACGGCGGCGAAGGTCGCCATCCGGTGGTCGTGGTAGGTCTCGAGGGCGGCGGGCGACAGCGGCCCCGACGCGTCCGTCCCCGGGAAGCCGAGCGACGTCTCGTCCTCGTCCACGGTGATCCCCAGGCGGGCGGCCTCGGCGGTGAGCGCGGCGAGCCGGTCCGTCTCATGGCCCCGCAGATGGCCGATCCCCGTCAGGCGGGTGGGCCCGGAGGCCAGCAGGGCGAGCGCGGCCGCGGTGGGGGCGAGCTCGGCCGTGTCCGCGATCTCACCGGCGCCGGTGATGCGGGGCGCGCCGTCGTCGTGGACCGCCCCCGTCACCGTGAGCCGGCCGCGGGAGCGGTCCGTGCGGTCGACCGTGAGGGCCACGCTCGCCCCGAACTGCGGCAGGATCCGCCGCCAGCGGTCGCCGATCTGCGTCGTGCGGGTGGGCCAGTCCGGCACCGTCACGGAGCCGCCCGTGGCCACGGCGGCGGCCAGGAAGGGGCCTGCGTTGGACAGGTCCGGCTCGACGGTCGCCTCGTGTGCCGGGATGCGCCCCGGGGCCACGGTCCACGCCCCGGGACCCGTCTCGGCGACGTCCACCTCGAGCGCGCGCAGCACCCCGACGGTCATCGCGACGTGCTCCGGACTCGGCACGGTCTGCCCGGTGTGCCGCAGCCGGAGGCCGCGCGGCATCCCCGCGGCCGCCAGCAGCGCGGCGGACAGGAACTGGGAGGAGCCGGAGGCGTCGACCGCGACCTCCGGCACGTCGCCGTCGGGGGCCACCGTGGCCGCGTCCGCGCGGGTCGTCATCGTGAAGGGCAGGCGACCGGGCTCGCCCTCCTCGTTGACGGCCACCCCGAGCTGGCGCAGCGCGTCCAGGACCGGGGCCATCGGGCGCAGGCGCGCGCCGGCGTCGCCGTCGAAGCGGACCCGGCCGGGCCGCAGCGCGGCGACGAACGGGACGAAGCGCATGACCGTCCCCGCCAGTCCGCAGTCCACGGCGACATCCCCGGCCAGCGGCTCGCCGACCGGCATCGGATGCACCCGCAGTCCGCCGTCGGACAGGGGCTCGAACCGGGCCCCGAGCGCTGTGAGCGCCGTGCGCATCAATGCCGTGTCCCGCGACTCGAGGACGCCGTGCAGGACGCACGGACCGTCGGCGAGCGCGGCGAGCACGAGATGCCGGTTCGTCAGCGACTTCGATCCCGGCAGCCGCACCTCTCCGCGCACCGGGCCGCGCGCCACGGGCGCGGGCCAGGTCTCGGCGGCGTCGGGACGGGGGGCGGGGGAGTGCGCGGCGGCACGCGTGGGGCGGGTCACCGGACCAGCCTATCCGGCGGCTGTCGGCCGGGGTCGGCCTGTCGCGGGGGAATACCTGGAACGCTCCTGGCGCTCCACTGGACGACCCCGTACCCGTGTCGGCGCACCGGTCCCGCTCGCCGCGGACCGCAGCCGGAGAGGAGCCCCGCATGAGCGCCGCCCTGCTGACGCATCCCTCCCGGACCGTAGACTGGCCCGCGATGAGCACTGACAACAGCCGGCCGGAATTCGCCCGGCCCGAGGACGCCCCCGAGCACGACCGCGCCGACATCGACGTCGCCGCCGAGTCCGAACAGCAGCGCCGTGCCCGGTTCGAGCGTGACGCCCTCGAGTTCGTGGACCAGTTGTACTCCGCTGCGCTGCGCATGACGCGCAACCCGCAGGACGCCGAGGACCTGGTCCAGGAGGCGTACACGAAGGCCTACTCCTCGTTCCACCAGTACCGGCCCGGCACCAACCTCAAGGCCTGGCTCTACCGGATCCTCACGAACACGTACATCAACCTCTACCGCAAGCGGCAGCGCCAGCCCCTCGAGGCGGACAACCCTGAGGTGGAGGACTGGCAGATGGCCCGGGCCGCCGAGCACACCTCCGGTGGCCTGCGCTCGGCCGAGACGGAGGCCCTCGACCGGCTGCCCGACTCCCAGGTGAAGGACGCCCTGCAGGCGATCCCGGAGGAGTTCCGGCTCGCCGTCTACTTCGCGGACGTGGAGGGCTTCGCCTACAAGGAGATCGCCGAGATCCTCGACGTGCCGATCGGCACCGTCATGTCGCGGCTGCACCGCGGCCGCAAGCAGCTGCGCGAGCGCCTCGCGGACTACGCGGCCGCGCGCGGCATCAAGGCCCAGCCGAAGAAGAAGACCGGGCGCGGCGGCACGAAGCAGACCGAGACGAGCACGAAGGAGGCCACGCGATGACCGCGGACCAGCACGGCCATGAGTGCCGCGACGCCCAGGACGCCTCCCTGGAGCGGCTGTACCAGTACCTGGACGGCGCCCTGACGCCCGAGGACATCGAGCAGGTGCGCGCCCACGTGGCGGAGTGTCCGGACTGCCGGCACCAGAAGGAGCTCGAAGAGCTCATCCGCTCGGCGGTGCGTCGGTGCTGCCAGGAGAAGGCGCCCGCGCAGCTGCGGGCCACCATCATGACCCGCATCACCCAGATCTCGACGACGACCGTCACCTGGGGCTGACACCGCGACATGCGGACCCGTGGGCACCCGATCGGGCGCCCCGACGATGACGAAGGGCCGTCCCCTGAGGGGACGGCCCTTCGTGGTCTGCGGTCGCCGGGTGGCACCCGGCCGGTCCGCGACGCCGATCAGCGGATCAGGCGTTGGGACGCTTGCCGTGGTTGGCGCCGTTCCTGCGGCGGTCGCGACGCTTGCGTGCACGCTTGCTCATGACGTCTCCCTTCAACGAGTCGGTCGGTGGTCCATTCTGTCACATCAGGCCGTGGGCTCAGGCAGACCGAGCCACTGGTACCAGCCCCGGTGCAGCACGAGCCACGCGATGAGCCCGTGGCCCGCCTGCCCCGGGCGGCCCTGGCCGGAGGCGAGGTCCGAGCGCCACTGCTCGTGGCCCACCAGCGGGGTGAACGTGTCCACGTACACGTGGTTGCGCCGGTCGGCCACATCCAGGTAGGCGGCGTTGAGCTCGGCGAGCCGGGCATTGCGCTGCTCGTCCAGGGTGGGCGTGGGGCCCACCACGAGCACCGGGATGTTCCGCTGCGAGGCGGTGTCCAGGACGTTGGCCAGGTTCAGCCGCGAACGGGCGGTCGAGGTGGCCTCCAGGTCCAGGTCCGCGTCGGACAGGGCCACGACGAGGCGGTTCTCCGTCTCCTCGGAGAAGCGCCGCGAGGCCTCGCCCCACCAGCGCTCGTTGAGGTCCTCGGTGGTCTCGTGCGGCACGGCCAGCACGTAGTTCTCCAGCTCCACGTCGGGGGCCTGGGTGCGGGCGAGCACGCGGCCCCACCAGCCGATGGCGCGGGCGTCGCCCGCACCGGCCAGCAGCTGGTCGCCGACGGCGGCGATCCGGATCCGGCGGTTGTGCACAGTGTGTCCTTTCGTCGGCCGATCCGGCGCCGCCGCCGCACCGGAGGGTGCGGCGGCGGCGCAGGGTCGGTCCGGGTCAGCGGCCGAAGGCGGCGTCCAGCAGCGTGCTGAGCTCCTGGTCGTGGCGGCCCTTGGTGCCCGCGGAGGTCGCGGCCGAGGCCGGGCGGGACACGAGGGTCACGGGGCCGTCGAGCTGCGGCACGAGGTTCAGTGCCATGAACGGCCACGGGCCCTGGTTCGCGGGCTCGTCCTGCACCCAGGTGACGTCGGCGACCGGGTAGGCGCGGAGCGCCTTGCGGATCTCGTCGAGCGGCAGCGGGTAGAGCTGCTCCACCCGCACGATCGCGGTGGACGTGTCACCGGACTTCTCGCGGCGGGCGAGCAGGTCGTAGTACAGCCGGCCGGAGACCAGCACCACGCGCGTGACGTCCTTGGCGTCCACCCCGGCGTCCGGGATGACCGGCTGGAAGCCGCCCTCGGTGAAGTCCTCCACCGAGTTCGCGGCGGCCTTGAGGCGCAGCAGCTGCTTCGGGGTGAACACGATGAGGGGCCGACGCGGGCGGGCGTAGGCGTGCTCGCGCAGCAGGTGGAAGTGGTTCGCGCCCGTGGAGGGGTTGACCACGCGCATGTTGTCCTCGGCGCACATCTGCAGGAAGCGCTCGATGCGGGCGGAGGAGTGGTCCGGCCCCTGTCCCTCGTAGCCGTGGGGGAGGAGCAGGACCACGGACGAGGTCTGCGACCACTTCTGATCGGCCGAGGAGATGAACTCGTCGATGATCGTCTGCGCGCCGTTCACGAAGTCGCCGAACTGGGCCTCCCACAGCACGAGGGCGTCGGAGCGCTCCACGGAGTAGCCGTACTCGAAGCCGAGGGCGGCGTACTCGGACAGCAGCGAGTTGTAGACCCAGAACTTCGCCTGGTCCTCGGAGAGGTGCCTCAGCGGCGCCCACGTGTCGCCGGTGATCCGGTCGTGGAACACCGAGTGGCGCTGCGTGAAGGTGCCGCGCTGGGAGTCCTGGCCCGCCAGGCGGACCGGCACGCCCTCCATGAGCAGCGAGCCGAAGGCCGCCAGCTCGGCGAAGCCCCAGTCGATGCCGCCGTCGACGGCCATCTTGGCGCGGCGCTCGAGCAGGGCCGCGAGCTTGGGGTGGACCGTGAAGCCCTCGGGCACGTCGATGTGCGCCTGCCCGATGGCCCGCAGCGTCTCGGCCGAGATGGCCGTGGACGCCGGCGCCTCCGGGGCCGCGTCCCGGTCCTCGGCCGGGCGGAGGCCCTCCCCGCCGGAGGCGGGCGCGTCCTCGTGGGTCTCCGCGAAGACCCGCTCCAGCTGCTGCTGGTAGTCCTTCAGGGCGCTGTCCGCCTCCTCCTGCGTGATGTCGCCGCGGCCCACGAGGGACTCGACGTACAGCTTGCGGGTGGAGCGCTTCTGCTCGATGAGGTTGTACATGCGCGGCTGCGTCATCGACGGGTCGTCGCCCTCGTTGTGGCCGCGGCGGCGGTAGCAGACGAGGTCGATGACGACGTCCTTGTTGAACCGCTGGCGGTACTCGAAGGCGAGCTGGGCCACGTGCACCACGGACTCCGGCTCGTCGCCGTTGACGTGGAAGATCGGGGCCTGGATGGTCTTGGCCACGTCGGTGGAGTACACCGCGGAGCGCGCCTGGGTCGGCGGCGTGGTGAAGCCCACCTGGTTGTTCACGATCACGTGGATCGTGCCGCCGGTGCGGTAGCCGGGCAGCTGCGAGAGCTGCAGGACCTCGGTCACGACGCCCTGGCCGGCGAAGGCCGCGTCGCCGTGCACCAGGATCGGCAGAACGGAGAAGGAGTCCGGGCGCTGGCCGCCCAGATCGAGGCGGTCCTGCTTGGCACGCACGACGCCCTCGAGGACCGGGTTCACGGCCTCCAGGTGCGAGGGGTTGGCGGCGAGGTACACGCGGGTGCTGTTGCCGGCGTCGGACACGAAGGTGCCCTCGGTGCCCATGTGGTACTTCACGTCGCCCGAGCCCGAGGCGCCGCCCGGGGTGGCCCCCTCGAACTCGCGGAAGACCTGGCTGTAGGTCTTGCCGGCGATGTTGGTCAGCACGTTCAGGCGACCGCGGTGCGCCATGCCGATGGCGACCTCGTCCAGCCCGGCGTCGGCGGCGTCGCCGAGGATGCCGTCCAGCAGCGGGATGAGGGACTCGCCGCCCTCCAGGGAGAAGCGCTTCTGGCCGATGTACTTGGTCTGCAGGAACGTCTCGAACGCCTCCGCGGCGTTGAGGCGGCCCAGGATGCGCAGCTGCTCCTCGCGGGTGGGCTTGGCGTACGGCTGCTCGAGCTTCTCCTGGAACCAGGCGCGCTCGGCCGGGTCCTGGATGTGCATGTACTCGACGCCGATGGTGCGGCAGTACGCGTCACGCAGCACGCCGAGGATCTTGCGCAGCGTCAGGCTGCCCGCCCCGCCGAAGCCGCCGGTGGGCCACTCGCGGTCCAGGTCCCACAGGGTGAGCCCGTGCTCGCGGATGTCGAGGTCCGGGTGGTAGGCCATCGAGTACTCGAGCGGGTCCACGTTGGCCAGCAGGTGGCCGCGGTCCCGGTACGCGTGGATGAGCTGCTGGATGCGGGCGACCTTGCCGATCTGCTCCTCCGGGTTCACCTGCACGTCCTGGGCCCAGCGGACGGGCTCGTAGGGGATGCGCAGGGAGTGGAAGACCTCGTCGTAGAAGCCGTCCTCGCCCAGCAGGAGGCCGTGCACGATCTTCAGGAACTCGCCGGAGCCGGCGCCCTGGATCACGCGGTGGTCGTACGTGGAGGTCAGCGTGATCGTCTTGGAGATCGCCAGGTCGTGCAGCGTGGACTCGGCGGCGCCCTGGAAGGCGGCCGGATAGGTCAGCGCGCCGACGCCGATGATGGCGGCCTGGCCCTGGGACAGGCGGGGCACCGAGTGCACGGTGCCGATACCGCCCGGGTTGGTCAGGGAGACCGTGGTGCCGGCGTAGTCGTCCATCGTCAGCTTGTTCTTGCGGGCGCGCTGGACGAGGTCGTCGTACGCCTTCCAGAAGCCGCGGAAGTCGAGGGTCTCGGCGGCCTTGACGTTGGGGACCACGAGCGCGCGGGTGCCGTCCGGGCGGGGCAGGTCGATGGCCAGGCCGAAGTTCACGTGGGCCGGCTCCACCATGGTGGGCTTGCCGTCGCGCTCCTCGTAGGTCACGTTCATCGAGGGCATGGCCGCGAGCGCGCGGACCACGGCGTAGCCGATGAGGTGGGTGAAGGAGACCTTGCCGCCGCGGGTGCGGGCCAGGTGGCTGTTGATGACCACGCGGTTGTCGATCAGCACCTTGGCCGGCAGGTCGCGCACGGTGGTGGCGGTGGGCACGGATAGGGAGGCGTCCATGTTCGTGGCCACGGCCTTGGCCATGCCCTTGAGGACGGTGGCCTTCTCCTGCTTCTCGTCCGCGGTGGTGGTGGCGGTGTCGGCGGGCTCGGAGGGCACGGCCTGGGCCGCCGGGGTCTTCTTGGGCTTGGGGCCGGTGCTGACCGAGGTCTCCTTGGGCTGCGCACCCCGGGCCGGGGCGGTCGCCGCCTTCGGCTCGGTCACCTTGGCGGTGGCCTTCGGCTCGGCCTTGGCGGCGGTCTTCGGCTCGGTCTTGGCGGCGGCCTTCGGCTCGGCCTCGGCGGCGGGGGCGCTGGCCTCGAGACGGGCGAAGATCTGTGCCCACTGCCGGTCCACGGAACCGGAGTCCTCGCGGTACTTCCGGTAGATCTCGGCCACCAGCCGTTCGTTCCCCGGGAACTCCTGTGCGAGCCGGTCCGACGTGAGTTCTGGCACTGTGTAACGCCTCTTCCTGAGCCTTGGGATGCGATGTGCTGCGCCGGGCCACCCGCGCGGCGCGCGTGGGGCCGGGAACGCCTCGAGACATCATAGTTCTTCGACGCCCCCGGTCGGAATGCCGCGGCCTCGGCTCGACTCCGCTCCCGGCGGACGCGCGGGGGCCTCACGGCGTCCGCCTCGTCTGGGAGACTGACGCCATGCGCTTCCTCACCGACCCGGCCGTCGACCTGACGTACAACGACGTCTTCCTCGTGCCCTCACACTCGGACGTCGCCAGTCGCATGGACGTGGACATCGCCCCGGATGACGGCACGGGCGCCACCATCCCCCTGGTCTCCGCCAACATGACCGCCGTCACCGGGCGCCGGATGGTCGAGACCATGGCCCGGCGCGGCGGTCTCGGGATCCTGCCGCAGGACATCCCGGCGGACGTGATCCGGGACGTCGTGCGTCGGGTGAAGGCGGCCCACCCCGTGGCGGACACCGCCCTGACCGTCGGCCCGCAGGACACGGTGCTGGACCTGCTCCACCTCGTGGACCGCCGCAACCACGGGGCCGTCTGCGTGGTGGACGCGCACGGCGGGCTGCTCGGCGTGGTCCGCCCCCAGGACTGCGAGGACGTGGACCGCTTCACCTCGGCCGCCTCCGTCATGCACCCTCCGGTGGTGACCCTCACGCTCGCCGAGCTCGGCGGCACGGACGGGGCCCCGAGCAAGGACGCGCTGCGGGCGGCCTTCGAGCGCCTGCACGCCGCGCACCAGGAGATGGCCCCCGTCGTGGACCCGGCGGTGGGCACCGCCGCCCCCGTGCTGCGCGGGGTCGTCACCGCGGCGGGCCTGCTGCGCTCGTCCTTGTTCACGCCCGGTCTCGACGACGACGGACGGCTCCGCGTCGGCGCCGCCGTCGGCATCAACGGGGCGGTGGGGGAGAAGGCCGCCGTCCTGGTCGAGGCCGGCGTCGACGTGCTCGTCGTGGACACCGCGCACGGTCATCAGCGGACCATGCTGGACGCGCTCGCCGCCGTGCGGGCCCTCGACCCCGGCGTGCCCGTGGTGGCCGGCAACGTCGTCTCCGGCGACGGCGTCCGGGACCTGGTCGCGGCCGGCGCGGACATCGTCAAGGTGGGCGTGGGACCGGGCGCGATGTGCACCACGCGCATGCAGACCGCGGTGGGCCGGCCCCAGTTCTCGGCGGTCCTGGAGTGCGCCGCCGCGGCCCGCGAGCTCGGGGCACGCGTGTGGGCGGACGGCGGGGTGAAGCACCCGCGGGACGTGGCGCTCGCGCTGGCCGCCGGAGCCAGCTCGGTGATGATCGGCTCGTGGTTCGCGGGGACGCTCGAGTCTCCGGGCGACCTCGTGCACGGTCCGGACGGTCGGCGGTACAAGGAGAGCTTCGGCATGGCCTCGGCCCGCGCGGTCCAGCACCGCACCCGCCACGAGGACGCCTTCACCAAGGCCCGCAAGGCGATGTTCGAGGAGGGCATCTCCTCCTCGCGCATGTACGTGGACCCGCGCCGCCCCTCGGTGGAGGACCTGCTGGACACCATCACGTCCGGTGTGCGCTCGTCGCTGACCTACGCCGGCGCCCACGACCTGGCGGAGTTCCGTGAGCGCGCCGTCGTCGGCCTGCAGTCCGCGGCGGGCTACGAGGAGGGCCGGCCGGTCGCCTCGTCGTGGTGAGGCGGCCGCATGCCCCTGCTCGTTCCGCCGGGGCCTGACGCCCCTATACTGGGCGGACTATGGATCACCCTGACACCTGTGTGCCAGACCGCTCGTCCGCCCACGCGGACGCGGCCGGATCGGAGCCTTCCAGTCCCGGTGCCCCGCACCGCCGCCCGGCCCGCCGTCGAGGGGGTGAGGTCGGGTGGAGTGGCTCCTGCTGATCCTCGGCCTGGCCCTGATCGTGGGCACCGGGTTCTTCGTGGCCGTCGAGTTCGCCATGATCGCGATCGACGTGCCCACCGTGCAGCGCATGGTGGACGCGGGTGACCGCGGCGCCGAGCCCCTGCTGCGCTGTCTCAAGTCACTCTCGACCCAGCTCTCCGCGTGCCAGCTGGGCATCACTCTGACCACACTGCTCACCGGCTACGTGATGGACCCGGCGATCAGCCGGCTCATCGACCCGCTGCTGCTCCAGGTGGGGCTGCCGGCCGGCGTGGTGGGCACCGTCTCGCTCGTCGTCGCGATGGTCGTGGCGACCCTGCTCTCGATGCTCCTCGGCGAGCTGATCCCCAAGAACATGTCCATCGCCGAGCCCATGGCGATCGGCCGCGCACTCGCCCGGCCCCAGCTCGTGTTCAGCACCGTGTTCAAGCCGGCGATCCTGGTCCTGAACGGGTTCTCCAACGGCGTGCTGGCCCGCGTGGGCATCGAGGCCAAGGAGGAGATCTCCGGCGCCCGCAGCCCCGAGGAGCTCTCCTCGCTGGTCCGCCGCTCGGCCCAGCTGGGCACGCTCGACGCGCAGACCGCCACGTTCCTGGACCGGACGCTGCGCTTCGCGGACCGCACCGCCGCGGACGTGATGACCCCGCGCATCCGCGTGGAGACGGTGAGGGAGGACCAGGCTCTGCCCGAGGTCCTGGACCTGGCCCGCAGCACCGGCTACTCGCGGTTCCCCGTGATCGGCGACTCCTCGGACGACATCCGCGGCGTGGTGCACGTGAAGAAGGTCGTGGCCGTGCCGCGGGAGCGCCGCGCCGACCTCGAGGCCGGTGCACTGATGACGGAGGTCATCCGCGTGCCGGAGACCGTGCACCTGGACCAGCTGCTGGCCGAGCTGCGCGACGCGAACCTGCAGATGGCCGTCGTCGTGGACGAGTACGGGGGCACCGCAGGGGTGGTCACGCTCGAGGACGTGGTGGAGGAGATCGTCGGCGAGGTCGCGGACGAGCACGACCGCGTCACCCCGGGGGTCCTCCAGACGGCCTCCGGCCGCTGGTACTTCCCGGCGGAGCTGCGGCCCGACGAGGTGCGGACCCAGATCCCGGCCCTCGTGGTGCCGGAGGACGGGGCCTACGAGACCGTCGGCGGGTACATCCTGGCCCGACTGGGGCGCCTGGCGGAGGTCGGGGACGTGGTGGACGTGGACGGCGGCACCCTGACGGTCGAGCGGATGGACGGCCGCCGCATCGAGCGCGTGCGCTTCGACCCGGCCGCTGAGGACGAGGAGACGCGCGCATGAACGGGGACGTCGTCGGACTGCTGTGGCTGGTGGTCCTGTTGGCCGCCAACGCCTTCTTCGTGGCGGGCGAGTTCGCCGTCATGGGCGCCCGCCGGGCGCAGATCGAGCCGCGGGCCGAGGCCGGCTCCCGCCAGGCCCAGGTGGCGCTCTACGCGATGGAGCACGTCTCCCAGATGCTGGCCGTCTGCCAGCTCGGCATCACGGTGTGCTCCCTGCTCATCCTCAACGTGTCCGAGCCGGCGCTGCACCACCTGCTCGTCGTCCCGATGGCCGCCCTCGGGGTCCCGTCCGCGGCGGCGGACGTGACCGCCTTCGTGCTCGCGCTGCTGGTGGTCACCTTCCTGCACGTGACCCTGGGCGAGATGGTGCCCAAGAACGCCGCCGTCTCGTTCGCGGACCGCGCCGTGATGCTGCTGGCCCAGCCGCTCGTGTGGCTCTCGAAGCTGCTGCATCCCGTCGTGGCCGCGCTGAACTGGACGGCCAACCTCGTGCTGCACGCCCTGCGCATCGAGCCGAAGGACGAGGTGGCCTCCTCCTACACGCTCGAGGAGGTGCAGTCGATCGTGGCCGAGTCCACCCGCTCGGGCACCCTGGAGGACGAGTCCGGCGTGCTGCACTCGGCCCTCGAGTTCTCGGACCACCGGGCCGGGGACGTGATGGTGCCGCTCGAGCGGGTCGTCACCGTCCCCGAGGGGATCACGCCGCACGACTTCGAGTGGACCGTGGGCCGCGTGGGCTTCTCCCGGTTCGTGGTCGAGGACCCCGACGGCGGCTACACCGGCTACCTGCACCTGAAGGACGTCCTCACCGTGGGCCCGTCGGGACACGACGAGCCGATCCCGCTCACGCGCGTGCGCTCGCTGGCCAACGTGCGGCTCGAGGACGAGGTCGAGGACGCACTCGCGCTCATGCAGCGCACGGGCTCCCACCTCGCCCGGGTCATCACGCCCGAGGGCGAGACCGCGGGCATCCTCTTCCTCGAGGACGTGCTCGAGGAGCTCGTCGGGGAGATCAACGACGTGACGCAGTCGCCACGTCGGTTCCGGCCCGCGTGAGCGTCGCGCGGGCGGCGCGGTGCTACTGTTGAGAACCGATTTCACACATCCTCCCGACACGAACGAGGTCGCCCCATGCTCCGCCGCCGTCGTCTGCCCGCCCTGACCGGGGCCCTCACCGCGCTCACCCTGAGCCTCGCCGCGTGCGGCGGGACCAGCGGCGACTCCGCGGGCGAGCAGGCCGCGGGCGCCTCTGCTGCCGCCGGGTCCGGCTCGGCCGCGGGCGCGCCCGTGGCCGTCGCCACGACGACGCAGCTCGGCTCCGTGCTCGACCGCGTGGTCGCGTGCGCCGACGCCCGCAGCGTCACGGTGATGGGCCCGGGGGATGATCCGCACGACTTCTCCGCCTCGTCCGCGCAGGTGAAGGACATGGTCTCCTCCGGCCTCGTGTTCTCCAACGGCCTCGGCCTCGAGGGCGGCATGGAGTCCGCCCTCGCCAACGCCGAGGCGGACGGCGCGACCGTCGTCGAGGTGGCGCCCCAGCTGGATCCGCTGCCCTTCGGCGGCCATGACCACGCCGAGGAGGGGGCGGGCCACGAGGGCCATGACCACGGGTCCGAGGACCCGCACGTCTGGATGGACGTCGCCCGCATGGCGAGGGCCGCCGAGCTGATGGGCGACACGCTCGCCCAGGAGCGGGGTGACGAGAGGTTCGCCGAGTGCGGCGCGACCGTGCGCGGGGAGCTCGAGCAGACGGACACGCAGGTCCGGGAGATCCTCGCCGGGGTCCCGGAGGACCGCCGCACGCTGGTCACGGACCACGACGCCTACGGCTACTTCAGCGAGGCCTACGACTTCACCGTGTCCGGCGTCGTCGTCCCGGGCGGCTCCACCGACGGCGAGCCCTCCTCCCAGGAGATCGCCGAGCTCGCCCGGTCCATCCGCGACGGCGGCGCAGACGCCGTGATCACGTCCGTGGGCGCGCGCAACAGCCTCGTGGACACCGTGGCCGAGGAGGCCGGCGACCTGCCGGTCATCGAGGTCTACGAGGGCGGCGTCGGCCCGAAGGACACCCCGGAGGCGGACTACGCCGAGGCCATGCTCCTCAACGCCCGCACCCTCGCCGACGCGCTGGAGGGCTGAGGATGGACTGGCTGCTCGAGTCCTTCCAGATGGGATTCCAGCAGCGCGCCCTCGTCGGCGGACTCATCGCCGTGGTGATGTGCTCGGTCGTGGGCACGTGGCTGGTGCTGCGCGGGATGAGCTTCTTCGGGGACGCGTTCGTGCACGGTGTCCTGCCGGGCATCGCCCTGGCGGTCGTCACCGGTGGCAGCCCCCACCTCGGTGCGGCGGTGGCCGCCGTCGTCATGATGGCGGGCATCTCGCTGGTGCACCGGGCCACCACCCTCAAGGAGGACACCGCCATCGGCCTGCTCTTCGTGGGGATGATGGCCCTGGGCGTGGTGATCATCTCCAAGTCGGACTCCTACACGGGATCGCTCACGTCGATCCTGTTCGGCGATGTGCTGGGGGTCAGCGTGGACGGCATCGTGACCCAGGCGGTCATCGCCGTCGTGGTGATCGCCCTGGCCCTGCTGCTCTACCGGCCCCTGCTGGCACTGAGCTTCTCCGAGGTCAAGGCGCGCTCGCTGGGCATGCGACCGGGGCTGACGCACACGCTGCTGCTGGTGATGATCGGCGCGGCCGTGATCGGTTCGTTCCAGGCGGTGGGCACGGTGCTCGTGTTCGGCCTCCTCGTGGGACCGCCCGCGACGGCGGCGCTGCTGACGCGCAGCGTCCCCCAGATGATGCTCGTCTCCGTCGTGATCGGCGCGGCGTGCGTCGTCACCGGGCTCACCCTCAGCTACCGGCTGGGCACGGCGGGTTCGGCCACCATGGCGCTCATGCCGATCCTGCTGTTCTTCGTCGTGCTCGCCGTCCGCGCCGCCGTGCTGGCGCTCCTGGGCCGGCACGTGCGCTCGCGCGCGCAGCGTGAGCAGGAGACGCCGGTCGTGGCCCTGCCCGGAGCGGAGGTCGCCCGATGAACGCGTCCTTCCCCGCGGGCGCCGCGGCGGCCACGCCTCCCCTCGCGGTCGCCCGGGCGCTCGAACTGCGCCACGGCTCGCACGTGGCCGTCCGGCCCTCCGACTTCACCCTGCCGGCCCGGCGGCTGATCGCGGTGATCGGGCCCAACGGCTCCGGCAAGTCCACGCTGCTGACCGCCCTGGCGGGCCTGAGCGACCCGGCCTCCGGTGCGCTGGAGGTGCTCGGCGAGAACCCGCGGCGGCGCTCGCAGCGCACCTCCTTCGTGATGCAGTCCATCGGCGTGCCCCAGGGAGTGCCGGTGACGGTGCGCGACGTCGTCGGGATGGGCCGGTACCCCACGCTCGGGTGGTTCCGCCCGTTCCGGAAGCAGGACCGGGACATCGTGCGGGCCGCCATGGAGCGCATGCAGGTCGCGGACCTGGCGCGGCGGCACCTCGACCAGCTCTCCGGCGGCCAGCGCCAGCGCGCCTACGTGGCCCAGGGCCTCGCCCAGGACCACGACGTGCTGCTGCTCGACGAGCCGATGACGGGCCTCGACATCGTCTCCGCCCGCACGATCGACGACCTCCTCCACGAGGAGCCGACGCGCGGGGTGTCCGTGGTCTACACGACCCACGATCTCGACGAGGCTGCGGAGGCGGACCATGTGGTCCTGATGGGCGGGCGTGTCGTGGCCTCCGGCCCGCCGCGGAACGTGCTCACGGTCGAGAACCTGGACATCGCCTACGGCCGGGGCGCCCTGCACGGGCCCTCCAAGGCAGTCGAGGACCCGGCGGACTTCCTGGACGACCCCGCGGGCGGCATCCGCCACTGACCGGGGCCCGGCCCCGGGGTCAGGCCGCGCGGGTGCGCCCCTCGGCCCGGCAGCGGGCACAGACGCCGGTGATCTCCACCGTGTGGTCCGCGTCCGTGAAGCCGTGCTCCGCGGCGACGGCGGTGGCCCACGCCTCGACGTGGGGGGCGGTGACCTCGACGGTGGTCCAGCAGATCCGGCACACCAGGTGGTGATGGTGGCCCTCGTCCTCGCACCGGCGGTACACGGTCTCGCCGTCGTCGCGGCGGAGCATGTCCACGAGGCCGTCGTCGAGCTGCTGCTGCAGGGTCCGGTACACGGTGGCCAGCGAGACGCGTTCGCCCTGGTCCTGGAGGCGGGCATGGAGCTCCTGCGCGCTCACGAAGTCCGGGATGCGGTCCAGGGCTCGGTCGACGGCGGCCTTCTGCCGGGTCGCCCGGGGACGGGCGGCCCGGGGGCTGGGCTGGGGGGCGCTCACGGTGCTCACGACTCCTTCTGCGGCGGCTGCCGCCTCCTCCGCGCGGTCCGGAACAGGTCCGCGCGGGCCATCCTCCAGGTTATCAGCGGCGCCGAATGGGGCGTGGAGTAGGGTGTCCGGGTGCACAGCGAGAGCCCGGACCCATCCCCTGTCCCGGACCGCGACGGCGCCGCCCCCGATCGACCCGACCCGCTGATCGTCGTCGACGAGGGGCAGGGCCGCGTGGTCCCGGCGCCCACGGCGGCCCCGTCCTCGTCCCATGACGCCGGCGGCGACCCGGACGCGGACATCGACGGCGTCGACCCTGAGGCCGCCGAGCCGCCCACCCTGGTGACGGTGGACGTGCTGGCCGGCTGGCTCGGCCTGGCCCCCGTCGAGGACCTGCCGCCGGTGCCCGGGGGCCCGGCCTACGCCCAGCCGGGCCGATGCCGCCCGAACCGGGTGATCCTGCTCGACGTCCGGTTCCGGGCCACGGGGGGCGGGCCGGACCACGCCGCCTATCTCCAGGGCCATCTGCCCGGCGCCGTCTACGTCTCCCTGCCCAGCCAGCTCGCCGGCCACGCCGGTCCGGCGGCGGGGCGCCACCCCCTGCCGGACGCGCGCCAGTTCGCGGAGACCGTGCGGATGTGGGGGATCGACGAGGGGGACACCATCGTGGTCTACGACGACGACCACGGCCTGTCCGCCGCGCGCGCCTGGTGGCTGCTGCGCCACGCGGGGCTGCGGGACTCCGTGCTCCTGGACGGCGGCCTCGAGGCGTGGCGCGCCGCGGGCCTGCCCCTGCAGCCCGGTGAGGTCATCCCGGTGCCCGGCACCGCCCGGCCGTCGTGGGGCCGCATGCCCGTCGTGGACACGGCCGGCGCCGAGGCGATGGCCTCCGGCGGTCTGCTCCTCGACGCGCGGGCGGCCGAACGCTACCGCGGGGAGGTCGAGCCCTTCGACCCCGTGGCCGGGCACATCCCCGGGGCGCGGAACGTGCCCACGGCGGAGAGCATCGCCGAGGACGGCCGCCTGCGGCCCGCCGCAGAGCTGGCGGAGCGGTTCGACGCCGTCGGCGTGGACGACGCCACTCCCGTGGCCGTGTACTGCGGCTCGGGCATCACCGCGGCGCACGCCGTGCTCACCCTGGCCGTCGCGGGGCGACCCGGAGTGGCGCTCTACCCGGGTTCGTGGTCAGCATGGGTCCAGGACCCGTCCAACGCCGTCGCGGTCGGCCCCGAGCCCTACGGCGCGTCCGGCCGGGACTGACGAGCCCCGGGGCCCCGCCCCGCCGACCCCCAGGAGGACCCCCCATGGCCACCGTCTTCAGCAGGATCATCGCCGGCGAGCTGCCCGCCCGCTTCGTGTGGCAGGACCCGACGTGCGTCGCGTTCCTGTCCGCCGCGCCGCTCCAGCCGGGGCACACGCTCGTGGTGCCCCGTGAGGAGGTGGACGAATGGGTGGAGGTCGACCCGGCGCTGGTCACGCACCTGACGACGGTCGCCCAGCAGATCGGCAAGGCGCAGGTGGCGGCGTTCTCCGCCCGCCGGGCCGGGCTCATGATCGCCGGCTATGAGATCCCGCACCTGCACGTGCATGTGTGGCCCTCCACCTCGCTCGCCGACTTCGACCTGGCTCGCGTGGACAACGCCCCCGATCCGGCGGACCTGGACGACGCCGCCGCCCGCCTCCGCGCGGCCCTGCGGGACCTGGGCCACGGCGAGGTCGTCCCGCAGGACTGACGGCCCGCGCCGCCCGGGCCCGACTCAGGCGCGCGTGGCCCGGGCGAGCGCCTGACGCACCCGCTTCTCGGAGACCGAGACCGCCGTGCCCAGCTCCTGGGCGAAGAACGAGACGCGCAGCTCCTCGATGAGCCAGCGCACCCGCTCCAGCTCCGCGGGCACGGGCGTGCCCGCGAACCGGGCGCGGTGGGCCGCGACGGCGGCGTCGAACTCGTCCTCGAGCCCCTGCACCACCGCCATGTGCTGCCCGTCGCGCTGCAGGTGGCCGCCGGCGTCCAACCGGTCCAGGCGCGTCAGCATGCCCTGCAGGTAGCGCGGCAGGTGCTGCAGCCGCTCCCAGCCCGTGGTGGCCACGAAGCCGGGGAACACGAGCTGCTCGAGGTGTGCCTTCACGTCCGACAGCGCCGGCGCGAGGGCGAGCGAGACCGAGCCCTTGAGCCGGCGTCGCACCTGCGCGGCCCGGGAGAGCACCTGCTCCACCAGGGACGTGACGGCGAAGACCGTGTCGATCAGGTCGGCCCGCACCCGGTCGAACAGGGCGCGGAACGCGGCCTCGTCGAACGGCAGCTCGTCCCCGACGAGACGGTCGACGGCGGCCTGCGTGCAGTCCGCGACGAGGGAGTCCACCGAGCCGTGCGGATTCTGGGTGAAGGTGAGCTTCTCCCTGTTGTCCAGGTGGTCCAGCACGTAGCGCTGGGGGCTGGGCAGGGTGGCCAGCAGCAGCCGGATCACCCCGGCCCGGTGCCAGGCCGCCTGGTCCTCCGCGGACCGGGCCACGGTCAGGCCGGCCGCGGGGCCGCCGTCGGGCGTGGTCTCGGGCACCAGGCTCGGGTAGCCCGTGATGGCGGGGCCGCGCGCCCCGGCCGCGGTGGAGACGGTCTTCGGCACCGTGCCGATGCTCCATGAGGTCAGCCCGTGCCGCTCCTCGAAGGCCGGCGTCGCGCCGGACCGCCCGGGGCCCTCCGGGCGACGGCGTCCCTCGGC